>JANOGZ010000141.1:0-4878 GCA_031406255.1 Pyrinomonadaceae bacterium
TCCAAAGGCTCCGGCATAGGATTTGCGGAATTGCGCGATGTTCTCGCCATTCAGCAACACCTCGTTCGCGGCGTTGATGCTGAGCTGCTTCAACTGCGCGGTGAGGCGCTGCAACCGCCGGTCACCAGTATCGCCCTGAAGTGTCCTCACCGATTCGATGAGCATCGAGATCAGATCCTGACTGCTTCGCCGCTCCCGCTCAAGCAGTGCCGCGAAAGTTTCGGAGAGACTCTTGATTCGATCAGCCTGACTCTTCATTTACAAGACTCACCCAAAAGGGCACCGAGTCAACGAGATTCCCACGCTTCTCTCATGGAAACTACTAATCCAGACGATATCCCCAGAGCGTGCGGTGGCGCGTGTAGAGGCGCACCGAGTGGTCGTGCTCGCCGGAAACAATCCGCCTTCCGTCAGGCGAGAAGGCGACCGCGAGCACGGGCGCGGCATGCGCGCCGACGTAAGTAATCAGACTCCGTTGCCCGACATCCCACAGAGCGATTATCTTATCATCGCCGGCTGACGCGACCTGCTGCCCATCGGGCGAGAAAGCGACCGACTTGACGCGCGCGCCGTGGCGCCCGAGCAGCGCCACCTCACGAAGCGGCGGCCCGACTTCCCAGAGCCGCACCGTCCCCTCATCGTCGCCCGTCACCAGCTGCTTGCCGTCGCGCGCAAGGCTGACGCTCACGAGCGTCAGTTCATCCGCCACCACGTGAGCGATCGCTTCCCACTTCTCGGTGTCCCGCACCAGAATACATCCGTTCCCGGCCGAAATGCTGATCAGGCGCCGCCCATCGGCGCTAAAGGCCACTCCGTAAATCGGCGGCCCACACACTTGAGTGCTCGACGTCTTGTGGAAATCAATGACCTGATGACCCGTCGCACTCTCGTAAACCCCGGCCGAAGTCGCCACCCAGCGCCCGTCCGGCGATACTGCCACACAGTAATTCGACGTCTCGCCTCTCCCCTCGTACAAATATTTGTAAGCCCATGAAGGTTCGCGCCGCGCCAGATTCCAGAGCTTGGTAGTGCCTCCTTGATCAGCCGACGCGAGCCATTGATCGTCGTGCGAAAAGGCGACGGCGGTCACGCGCGTGTCGTGTCCGCCGAGCACGGCTTGCTTCTGCCCGCCCTCCGCGTCCCAGATGATGATCGAACGATCCTCGCTCGCCGAGGCGACCCGCCTCCCGTCGGGTGAGAAGGCGACGGCGCGCACCGCCCCGCTGTGCTCGTTGAAGTTGGCGATGCGCTCGCGCTCCGCCACGTCCCACAGCAGGATCGAGCCGTCGCCGTGCGTCGAGACGAGCCAGCGCCCGTCCGGCGAAAAGGCCAGGTTCCAGACGATGGACGTGTGTTCTAAACGGGCGATCTTCTCCCGGGTCGCGGCGTCCCACAGGACGATATTCTCGGCGGCCGAGGCGACCAGACGTCCCTCGGGCGAGAACACAATCGCGCGCCCGTGATCCTGATGGGCATCGTGGCGACTGCGGAGTCGCCACGGGCTCAGGTCCGAAAAGTTGACCTCACCCCGGGTGCTGATCGCGACCAAATGCCTTATGTCAGAGGAAAGAGCAAACCAGTTCCCGCTTCCCTCGTCACCAAAAAGGGACCCCGCCGGTTTCCCCGTCACAACATCCCATGCCTCACCGTTCTGAAATACGATCAACCGGCTATCCGGGGAAAATTGGATATTCCCGTAACTGGGCCCAAATGGAGGCAACTGGTGAATCTTCCGCCATTGTCCGACCTCCCAAAGGATCGTGCGCCCGGCATCAGCGCCCGGCATCCCAGGGTTTGTCGTCGCCATCGAAGCGAGCACATGCCCGTCCGGTGAGAAGGCGACCGCGACGATCTTTGCATCGTGGTCGCGCAAGACTGCCGCCACTCTAAGCTGCGCCGCATCCCACACGATCACATTCCGGTCATCGCCTCCGCTGGCGAACCATTTTCCGTCGGGCGAGAAGGCCACCGCGTTGACCGGGCCGGTGTGGTCACTGAAGACGGCGCGCCGCTCGCGCCGCGCGAAGTCCCAGACGATGACCTTGCCGTCCTCGCCGACCGTGACCATCAGCCGCCCGTCCGGGGAGATGGCGACCTGCCTGGCGGCCGCCGTATGCCCGTCGCTCAGGCGCACGCCTTCCCATTCTTCGCTCATGGATAGAGCGGCTGCCGCCACCGTCGTCACGACGGCCAGCAGCCACACGAGCGCGCTGGTCTTCGCGATTCCCCACCGCAAGCTCTTCCGCAAAAGCTCCCGCCCGCGTGCGCCCTGTTCCCGATCCGCATAGCGCTTGATGAACCACAGCTTGGCGATGGGGATGCGCGTGTGTCTGTCCACCGAATAGTTTGACAGGTACTGTCTGAGTAGCCGGTTGGCGCGTTGCGTCGCGTCCATCACCTTCCCCGTCACCTGATTGATCTTCTCGATCAGATATTCATGCATCAACTCATAGCGCCACGGCTCTTCGTCCTGTATCTCGCGGAGGAGCCGCGCTCCGGTAAACAGATCGAGGAGGCGTCTGACCATCTCCTCGTTGCGCTGCGTTCGTTTGGCGATCTCTTCGAGAGGCAGAGTCAGACGCGTATTCTCATCGGAAATCAGACTGCGCAGGAGTAGTTGCGCTCCCTCCCTGTCGCCCGATGCTTGAATGACATCCTCGAGAAAGCTGTGCACGAGTTGTTCTTTTCCTCCGGCGCGCCGGTACTCCTGCACGGTGAAGATCCGCTTGCTCTGCAAACGCTCGCCGACGATCTGCAGCTCCGAGGGTGAAACGACGTTGTCCGTCGTCAGGTCGCGCGCCACATGGCGGCTGAGTCCCACCTCGAAGGGCAGATTGGCTCGACGCGCGGATTTTTCGATGACCCCGCGAGCTTCATCTTCATCGAAGTTGCGCAGGTGGTAGAGCTTCGAACTCAGCAACGGCTCCGGAATCCGGCCCGCGAATTCCGCATTGATGAGATAGAGGAAGTCGCTGCGCATCGAGAAGAGAAACTTGACTTGAAGGCCGGTCGTCGCGTGGCATGTGGCGACCAGCGAGACGAATGGCTCGCGCTCTGGCTTCGTCCTGAAGTTGACGAAGAACTCTTCAAATTGATCGCAGATGATGACGAGCGGGGCGCCGAGTTCTTCGCAAACTCGCCCCAGATAATCGGCTGAAGATTCGTCCTCGTGAAGCTTGATCTGGCTTCGCCGGCGACATTCTTCCAGCAGCGCCGCCTGTGGGTCTTTATACGAGCGGCAGTAGATCGGCACATGGCCTTCCTCCCACAGCTTCGGCACGAGCCCCGCTCTGACGAGCGATGTCTTGCCGCACCCCGAATCGCCAAACAGCACGCCGAAGCGAAACAGGTTATGCGTGATCATCTCAAAGAGCGCCAGCGTATCCATCTCCCGGCCATAGAAGCGATCCCGGTCGGCCTCCTGAAATGGCAGCAATCCGCGAAACGCGACCCCCTTCGGCATCGCGCGAACGGGCCGGACGGCGTGGCGGCGCCGGAGCGCGACGTAAGCGGTGAGGGACACGCCCGCCAGCACTAAAAGCCCGAGGTCCCTGATCGCTCCGGCGTCGCCCGGCGGCTGAAGAAGCAGGCTGTCGAAGAGGGCCGCCAGTGCCGCCAGAACACCGACCCACAGAAACCACCGACGATAACGCCGGGCGAGAGTCCACGCGCGCCGGGGCGGCTCCTCCGGCGCCGGCTGCGCTGAATCCGATGCGCTCTCCGCAGAGGATTTTGCGATGACGGCTTCCGAGCTTAATGCTTCCTCACGAGCGGCGACCGATTCAAGCCGGCCTCTCAAGCTTCTCAGATCGGAGGCCAGCTCGTCGGCCGACCGATATCGCTCATCGCGATTCTTCTCCAATGCACGCCTGATGATGCTCTCCAATTCAAGCGGCACATCGCTCCGAAAAGCTCCCAGCACTGGCGACTCGTCGCTGAGAATCGCGCGCAGCACTTCCGGACGGCTCTCGCCTTCAAACGGCCGGCGGCCGGTGACCAGCTCGAAAAGCACTACACCGAGGCTCCAGATGTCGCTGCGTGTGTCGACCTCGAGTCCGCGCGCCTGCTCCGGCGACATGTACTGCGCAGTGCCCGTCAACGCGCCGCGATGAGCATCGACAGGCGCTCCCGGCAGAGCTTCAGTGTCAGTCGTCGGCGCGCGGCGCTCGACGAGCGTGGCCATCCCGAAGTCTAAAACCTTAATGTAGCCATCAGGCCGGAGCATGACGTTCTCCGGCTTGATGTCGCGATGCACGATCCCCGCCGCGTGGGCCGCGGCCAGCGCGGAAGCGACCTGGATGGCGATCTCGAGCGCTTCAGCCAGCCCGATCCGGGCGCTCGAAATATGCTGGCGGAGCGTGACGCCTTCGATGAACTCCGTGGCGATGAAAGGCGCCGCATCATCTACCCACCCGATCTCATAGATGGTCAAAATATTCGGATGATTGAGGGCCGATGCGGCGCAGGCCTCCTGCTCGAAACGACGCAAACGGTCTTCATCTCCGGTGAAGTGTGCGGGAAGCAGCTTGAGCGCGACGGCGCGTCCCAGTCGCGTATCCCAGGCGAGATAGACCTCTCCCATGCCACCCGCGCCGAGAGGTGATCGGATTTCGTAGCGGCCAAGGCATGTGCCCGCAGAGTTGGCCATCGCTCAATTCGCAGGTGCTTTCAACTGCCGGGTTGGAGAGGCGAGGTGTTCTTAAAGCGAGGCACTCTTCTATGGCAAATGCCGGCCGTAAGTCAATGCCTATTCTGCCTGCTCACCCACCGCTTGGCGTGCGGACAGCAGCCATTCGGTTAAGGCGCGGGCGCGCAGTCTTGAATTTTTTAGTTGAGAGGAGGGTATGCGCTTAGTCCCCGTGGAAAAATATTTTGGCG
>JANOGZ010000183.1:0-4241 GCA_031406255.1 Pyrinomonadaceae bacterium
CGCTCCTGACGGAGCTGAGTTCGGTTGACGCTGGCTAAGCTATAAAGATGGCGCCCCGCCGGGGCTTCGGGGTCTGTCTCTCTTTATATCGAACTGACGTTAACATAAGGACGGATCCACCTGCGGCCCCTTGGAGCCCCCCCCCGGCTGACTTTCCAGATGCGCGTCCGGGCGCGCTCCTCTGCCTCTCTAATCGTACCTGCTGGCAGGGGTCGTTTCGCCGTCGTCCTCACACATCTCGGGCATCCATCAGCCCTCAACTGAGCCACCGACGAGTTTCACTTTTGGGACTGCGCAATCCCAAAAGTGAACAATGTCGTTCGCCTAACCCGCCCGACGCTCGCCTAAAACTCGATAAACAGGCGACCGAAGGGAAAAGGCGTCTCTGGCACAATGCTCGCAAACGGCAAGCCTTTGAGAGCTTTGGACCGACACATGGTAGATATTGCCCGACCTGAAGCAGCACGCAAACGTAACACTCGTCGAGCGCTGGACCTCGTCACCGCCGTCAGCGTCGTCACCGCGCGATCGAGGGGAGAGTTGAGCGTGTTCACGTGCTGCGGCTCGTCGTCGGGCAGGGCATGAGGCTGGTGGCTTCAGGCGTCGGGATGGGTTTAATCGGAGCGTTTGTCGTCACGCGCCTGCTCGCCAGCCTGCTCTATGGCATTAGTACGACCGACCCGTTGGTTTTTGCTGGCGTCGTCATGCTGCTCACGATGATCGCGCTTCTTGCTTGCTACATACCGGCGCGGCGCGCGATGCGCGTCGATCCCATGGTGGCTTTGAGATACGAATGAAAAATCAGGAAGGAGCGTGGCAATGAGTACCCTGTGGCAAGACATCCGTTTCGCCCTGCGCATACTGTGGAAGAACTGGAGCGTCACCGCCATCGTCGTCATCGTGCTGGCACTGGGGATCGGCGCGAATACAGCGATCTTCTCGGTCGTCAACGCGGCCCTCCTGCGACCCCTGCCTTACGCCGACCCGGACAAACTCGTGCGGCTTTCGGAAGACAGCCCGCAAGTCCCGCAGATGTCGATCTCGTACCCGAACTTCCTCGACTGGCGCGAGCAGAACAAAGTCTTCTCCGGTATCGCCGCGATGCAGTTTCGCAGCCTCAACCTGACGGGCAGGGATGAGGCTGAACGCTTGCCGGGTCGGGGAGTGTCGGCGGAGTTCTTCGACGTACTCGGCGTCAAGCCGGCGCTGGGACGCAGCTTTGCGGCGGCGGAAGACCGCCCCGGCGCGAGTCCCGTCTGCGTCATCAGTCATGGCTTGTGGCAGCGTCGCTTCGGCGCTGACGAAAGCATCGTCGGCAAACAAGTGATGTTGAGCGGCACGAGCTACACGGTCGTCGGCGTGCTTCCCGCGAGTTACGTCTTCGGCACGCCGACCGATGTGTTCGTGCCGATCGGCCTGCGCGCCGACGAGATGATGGAGCGCGGAAATCATCCCGGCATCTACGCGATTGCGCGTCTCAAGCCGGGTATGACGGTTGAGACGGCACGCGCCGAACTGATGGCGATGGCGGAGCGCATCGGCGTGCAGTACGGCATGAAGGGGAACAGCGCGACGTTGCAGCCCCTGCGCGAAGCGTTCGTCGGCGACATCCGCACGTCTTTGCTCGTCCTGCTCGGCGCGGTCGGGTTCGTGCTCGCCATCGCGTGCGCCAACGTCGCCAACCTCCTGCTCGCGCGCGCCGCGACACGACAGAAAGAGATCGCGATCAGAACGGCGCTCGGCGCGGGACGCCTGCGCATCATCCGTCAATTGCTCACGGAAAGCGTGCTGCTCGCGCTCCTCGGCGGCATCATCGGTCTGCTCATGGCGCTGTGGGGCATTGACCTGCTTCGCTCGGCCAGCGTTGACAACTTGCCGACGACGGCGGAGGTCAAACTGGACGGCAGCGTCCTCCTCTTCACGCTGATGATCTCGCTCGTGACCGGCATCATCTTCGGTCTGGCCCCGGCGCTCGGAGCCGCGAAAACCGACTTGCACGACACGCTCAAAGAGGGCGGGCGCAGTTCGACGGCGGGCGGGCGACGCGCATGGCTGCGCAGCACGCTCGTCATCACGGAAGTCGCGCTCTCGCTCGTGCTCCTGGTCGGCGCGGGGCTGCTCGTCAAGAGTTTCCTGCGCATCCTCGACACCGACCCCGGTTTCAAGCCGCAGAACCTGCTCACGATGCAACTCGCGCTCAACGTGAAGAAGGATGAAGGCGGCAAAGTCCTCACCTTCTTTAACGACTTGAACAGCCGTATCCGAGGATTGCCCGGCGTCGAGTCGGCGGCGTTCTCGAACGGCATCCCGCTCGGACAAACAGCAGATACGTCGTTCGCCATCGTCGGACGCCCGATGCCCGAACCCGGCAAGCAGCCGCAGACGATGCTCTACGTGCCGAGTCCCGACTACCTGCAAGCGATGGGCATCCGCCTCGTCAAAGGCAGATTCTTCACTCCACAGGACACGCAGCGCAGCCCGCGCGTCGCCGTCATTGACGAGGCGTTCGCGCGCGCCCAGTTTCCCGATGAAGAGCCGCTTGGCCGCTACATCGCGGGCAAAGGTGAGGACAATCCCGACGCCGAAATCGTCGGCATCGTCGCGCACGTCAAACACTTCGGCCTGGACGCGACCGAGAGCATCCAACCCCAGCTTTACCTGCCGTTCAACCAGGCTCCCGACAGCGTGCTTCCCGCGCTCGCCCCGCGCATGAACCTCATCATCCGCACGACGTCAGACCCGTTGAGCCTCGTCGCCGCCGTGCGCCGCGAGGTGCAGGCGCTCGACCCGAACCAACCCGTTTACAACGTGAGCACGATGGAGCAGACGCTCGACCAGTCGCTCTCCGCGCAACGACTCTCGACGATGCTGCTCGCGCTGCTCGCCGGTCTCGCGCTCATCCTCGCCGCCGTCGGCATCTACGGCGTAATGAGTTACACGGTCACCCAGCGCACGCATGAAATCGGCATCCGCGTCGCGCTCGGCGCGGGAAGGCGCGATGTGCTCCGCCTCGTCGTCGGACGCGGCATGATGCTTGCGCTGATCGGCGTCGCGTGCGGGCTTGGCGGCGCGTTCGCCGTGACCCGCGTGATGGCGAGCCTGCTGTACGAGGTGAGCGCGACCGACCCGGCGATCTACTTCGGCGTGGCAGTGCTGCTTGCCGGCGTTGCGCTCCTCGCCTGTTACGTGCCAGCCAGACGCGCCCTGCGCGTCGATCCGATGGTCGCGCTGCGGTATGAGTAGATCGCGGCTCGGAACAGCTTGCATTATCGATCGCCCGCCGAAGTAAAGGAGCTAAACACATGTTGGGAACTCTCTGGCAGGACCTGCGGTACGGAGCGCGAACGCTCTTCAAGAGTCCGGGTTTTACGCTGGTCGCGATCATCACCATCGCGCTCGGCATCGGCGCGAACACGGCGATCTTCTCGGTCGTCAACGCCGCGCTGCTGAGACCCTTGCCGGTCACCGATCCCGACTCCCTCATGTATGTTTTCAAGGGCACACCCGAAAACCCGTACAGCGTCGCTTCGTACCCCGACTACGTTGATTTGCGGGACCAGAATCAGGTCTTCTCCGGTCTCATCGCCTACTCCGGCGTGACGCTCACGATGAGAACCGATGCGGAGCCCGAACTGCTGCGGGGCTCGATCGTTTCCGGCAACTACTTTGACGTGCTCGGCGTTCATGCGGCCTCCGGGCGCACGTTTGTGGAGGAGGAAGACCGGATGCCGGGCACGCACCGGGTCGCCGTCATCAGTCACGGTCTGTGGCAGCGACGCTTCGGCGGCAGCGAGGACGTCGTCGGCGGGTCGCTCGTCCTGAACGGTCAGCCGTTTACCATCGTCGGCATCATGCCGGGAGACTTTAAAGGCGCGGAGGTCGGCGCGACAGACGACATCTGGGTTCCGATGATGATGCAGGGGCTCGTCCGTCCCCCGCGCGGCGGCTACTCGGGCGAGAAAGACCCGGACTTGCTCAAGAAGCGCGGGGCTGGCTGGCTGGATATTATCGGGCGACGCAAGCCCGGCGTCAGCGTCGCGCAGGCGCAGGCGGCGCTCGGCACACTCGGTCGGGGACTCGCGGAAGCGTACCCGGACACAAACCGCGACCGCATCTTTACCGCGACACCTGCCAGCGGAGGCGATCCGCAGATGCGCGGGACGCTCGTCTCCATCGCCGGTCTGCTGCTCGGGACGGTCGCGCTCGTGCTCCTGATCGCGTGCGCCAACGTCGCGAATCTG
>JANOGZ010000234.1:0-2195 GCA_031406255.1 Pyrinomonadaceae bacterium
CCTGGACCCGCGCTGGGTCATCAAGCTGCTCAAGATGAATCAGCCGAAGATGGCCGAAGCCTACAAGCAGCACGTCGTCGAGCAGGGCCTGACGCTGCTGCGCGCCCACGACAATATCCGCTGTCTCTTCACCACGCCGAAGCTGCTCGAAGCGCTGTGCGAAAAGGTCTCGCTCAAACGGCTCGGCATCACCGGCGTCTTCTGCGGCGGCACGGAAATGACGCCGCAGTTTCATCGTTTCGCGGTCGAGGAGTTGCTCGACGGAGTGTACTTCGCTCCCACCTACGGGAATACCCTGATGGGACTGGCCGTTCACAAACCGCGTGCGGCCGGTGATGATTACGCGATCATCTATTATCCGCCGGCGCCGCGCGCGATGATTGATGTCGTCGATCCGGATCATCCGGAGCGCGTCGTCGAATACGGCGCGACGGGGCGCGTCCGGCTCACGACGCTGACGCGCGAGTTCTTTATGCCGCGCTTTCTCGAACGCGATGAGGCAGAAAGAGAGCCTCCCACGGCCCTCTATCCGTGGGACGGTGTGCGCAACGTGCGGCCCTTTTCACGTTTGCAGACGAGCGTGGTCGAAGGGGTCTACTAACCGATTCTCGATTTCGGATTCGCATTTGGGTCACATGCTTCACATACCTATACTACGCAGAGGCGAGCCGTACAAAAGTCTGGACGTGGTGCGCGCGGCGCACCACCTGACGCGCGAAACATTCGTCGAGATCAGCCAGGCCAACAGCGGATTGATCCGTCGTGATCTGCTCGAACAACAGCGCGGCCGGGAAGCGCTCTCCGCGTTGACGACCGCGGAGCTGCTGGCGATGTGCGCCACAGCGGCCGATCATTTCGCCGGGGATACGCTTCCGCTCGGCGATGGGGCGCAGTCGCCGGCCGATTATGTCCGGCAGGTTTCGGCGACGACCGGTCTGCCACATGTGATGGTGCGCAAAAACATCGAGAAGATTCGCGGCGTTCTCGCGCAGATGGAGACGGTCCTGCGCGGATTGACGAGGGGCCTCGACCTGAGCATCCTGGACGCCGGATTCGGTGAGATCGAAGGACAGACGGTCAGCTTCTTTCCGCGCGCCGCCGCGCTCGGAGTGGTGCTGCCAAGCAATTCGCCCGGCGTTCATTCGCTGTGGGCGCCGGCCGTCGCTTTGAAAACGCCGCTCGTCTTGAAGCCGGGGAGCGCCGAGCCGTGGACTCCTTACCGCATCATCCAGGCGCTCATCCGCGCCGGTTGCCCGCGCGAAGCGTTCAGCTTTTATCCGACCGATCATGCCGGCGCGAGCGAAATCCTGCGGCGGTGCGGGCGCGGGATGGTCTTCGGCGATACCTCCTCGACCGCGCCGTGGCAGGATGATCCGCGCGTCGAGGTGCACGGCCCCGGCTTCAGTAAGATCATCATCGGCGAGGATTATATTGACGACTGGGAACGATACCTCGATGTGATGGTCGCCTCGATTCTGGAGAATGGCGGTCGCTCCTGCGTCAACGCTTCCGGAATATGGGTGCCGGCGCGCGCCGCGGAAATAGCCGAAGCGCTGGCCGAACGGCTGTCGCGAGTCGTCCCGCGCGGAGCTGATGATGAGGGAGCGCAACTCGCGCCCTTCGCCGACGCTCAAGCGGCGGCGCGCATCTCGGCGGCGATTGATCAGGGACTCGCGCAGGAAGAGGGCGCGCGCGACATGACCGCTTCCCATCGCGCGGGCGAAAGGCTGGTGACATGGGGAGGAGGCGCTTATCTGCTGCCGACGATCGTGCTCTGCGAAAGGCATGATCATCCGCTCGCGAATCGCGAATTCCTCTTTCCCTTTGCCAGCGTCGTCCAGGTCAAACAGGACGAGATGCCCGATGCGCTCGGCTCCAGCCTCGTGCTGACGGCGATCACTTCCGACCAGAAGTTGATTCGGAGGCTGCTCGCGTCTCCGCATGTCGATCGCCTGAATCTGGGAGCGGTGCCCACCAATCAGATAAGCTGGGATCAGCCGCACGAGGGAAATCTGTTCGAACACCTGTACGCGCGCCGGGCATTTCAGCGAGCATCGACGGCCGCTTAAGATTCAGTGGTCAGTGGTCAGTGGTCAGCTTTCAGCTAAAATAAATCCGCAGTCAGCGCTGAGGCTTTCAGCTAACATAAAGAAGCGCGCGCCATGAAAGATCGGCACCACACATGACCGGCTGAC
>JANOGZ010000262.1:0-5160 GCA_031406255.1 Pyrinomonadaceae bacterium
GGCGTTCCGAGACGGCCGCGCTCGAAGCGAATAAGGCCGATATCTCCTTCGGCTCGCAAATTCGCAGCTACGTGCTGGCGCCGTACCGTCTTGTCAAAGACACGCGCACAAAAGTGGAACGCGGCGATGTCGATGCGGTGCTCGCCGGTGATATTGACGGCTTTATTCAAGCCTTTCTTCTTTCGCGCCGCGCGGCGTGACGGATTCGCCTGACGAAGAGAACTTCTTGATGGTTGAATACGCTTATGGCAACTACACCAACGGACGTGCGGATGAAGGTATCGGCCCCACGTAATACGCGTCTCAACGAGATATTCGCCATCGCGCTCCTCGCCACGAGCGCGCTGATCACGCTGTGTCTCGCCTCTTATAACCCGGACGATCCCTCCTGGAATGCGGCCGGGCAGACGCTGAAGGCGCGCAATCTTGTCGGCACGATCGGCGCCAATGTCGCCGCCGGTCTGTACCAGATCTTCGGTCTCGCCGCCGGTCTGTTGCCGCTGATGCTGCTCGTCGCCGCGTGGCGGCGTTTCCGCACGCGACGTATTCGCGCTCCGCTATCCCGCGTGGCCGGCCTCGTTATGCTCGTCCTGGCCGTATCGGCGTTGCTCGCGCTTTCCGACGTTCCTTCCCTGTTCGATGCGAGCGTTCGACCGGGCGGGCTGGTTGGCACGCTTCTCGCGAGCGCGCTGGCGAGCGGTCTGAACCGGGCGGGCGCTGGTATCCTGCTCGCCGCGGCCGCGGCGACCGGTTTGCTTCTGACCACCAACTTCTCTTTTGCGCGCGCTTACGAGCAGGTCGCCAGTTCCTTCAATAACCGCTTCGGTTTCTTGCGCGCGCTGCCTGAGCGCTTCAGCGAATGGCGCGCGCGGCGGCGCGCCGAAGCACACCTCAGCGCCGAGATGCGTCGAGAAGCGCGCGTCCAACGTGAACAGGCGAGTGAGGAAAAAGGAAAGCTCGGTGAGAGAGCTGCGGACGCGGGCGAGACGATTCCCGACGAGGGTAGAGTTTCGGCCACGGCGGCGATCAGGCGGGCGGCGGGCGCGGCGGATGTTCACTCACCCGCGGCGGAAGCGGCGCTGCGCGCGCAGCTCGAACGGGCCGAGGCCGAACTGGCGGCGATCGTCGTGCAAACGTCCTCAGAACCCCACATTAGGGATGAGGGCGGCCCCGCGACTACCAACCGACAGGAGCGCACCACCACTGCTGCTGCGCAGACAGCGAAAAGCACCTCAGCGGAGGCTTCCGCGGGGGTGAAGAGAGCCGCCGAAATAGCCGAAATGGTGCGCGCGGCCTCCGTCGTACGCACGGAAAGTGAAGATGCTGAGGCGGAAACCCGGCGCCACGCGACGATCGCCGAGCGTGCGCGAGCCGCCGAGCGTAAAGCGGCGGCACTGAGCGACTACAAAATACCGACGGTCGAATTTTTGAACGCCGCCCCGCCCCGCCACGAGCAGGCTGAAGAAGAACTGCGCAACCTGGCCACGCGGGTCGCGGAGCGTTGTAAAGAATTCAATGTCACGGGAAAGATCGAATACATCTGTCCGGGTCCGGTCGTCACCACCTATGAATTCAAGCCGGACCCTGGCGTTAAATACTCGCGCGTCACGGGGCTGGTAGATGATCTGTGTCTCGCGCTCAAAGCCGAGTCGATACGCATCGACCGCGTTCCCGGGAAAGCTCATGTCGGCATCGAAGTGCCGAATCCGGAGCGGGAAACCATCTTTATGCGCGAAGTGATCGAGTCGCGCGCCTTCGGCGAATCGCCGTCGAAGCTGACCCTCGCGCTGGGGAAAACGATTGACGGCATGAACTACGTCGCCGATCTGACGCGGATGCCGCATCTTTTGATCGCGGGCGCGACCGGCACCGGCAAATCCGTCTGTCTCAACTCGCTCGTCGTCTCGATCCTGTACAAGGCGCGCCCCGATGAAGTGAAGTTCATTATGATCGATCCGAAGCGCCTCGAGCTCGGACTCTATGCCGACATACCGCATCTGGCGACGCCGATCATCACCGATCCGAAGCGCGCCGCCAATTCGCTCAAATGGGCCGTCGTGCAGATGGAGAAACGATACAAAGACCTCGCCGGCTGGGGCGTGCGTAATATCGACGGCTTTAACGCGGAGGTGATGCGCCGCAATCTCGTCGAAGATTTCGACGGCGAGGGGCAACCGTGGAAGCCGCTTCCGTACATCGTCATTATCATCGACGAGCTCGCCGATCTGATGATGGTTTCCGGCCACGAGGTCGAGGAAGCGATCACACGTCTGGCGCAGATGGCGCGCGCTGTCGGCATTCACCTGGTGCTGGCCACACAGCGGCCATCCGTCGACGTGATCACCGGACTCATCAAAGCCAACTTCCCGTCGCGCATTGCCTTTCGCGTTTCGTCGAAAGTTGACTCGCGAACGATCATTGATGCCAATGGCGCAGAGCAACTGCTCGGCCGGGGCGATATGCTCTTCCTCCCTCCCGGCACATCGCGTCTCGTGCGCGTCCACGGCGCGTACCTCGACGAAGTGGAAATCAATCGCATCGTCGAGCATATCAAGGGCCAGGGCCAACCCGTCTATGACGAGACGATCACGCTTTCCGAAGAGGAAGCGACGGGCGGCGACAGCGCCGAGGGCGTCCGCGACGAGCTCTTTGAACAGGCTCTGCGCATCTGCGTCGAAATGAAACGCGCCTCGACTTCGGTGCTTCAGCGCCGCCTGCGCATCGGATATGGCCGCGCCGCGGCGATTCTCGATGCGATGGAACGTGAAGGCTTCATCGGACAGGCCGATGGCTCGTCGCGCCCGCGCCCGGTCCTCGGCCGCGCCTTTGAAACCATCGAGCAGTGGGATCACCTCGAAAATGATGCGTGAGGCGCCGATGACGAAGCGAAAATAGTTGTTCGCGTTCCCGTCGCTTCATTTCGAGATCAGCGCGGGCGCTGATTTCCCGACAGGCTTTTCCACAGAAGCTGTGGAAAAGCCTGTGGAAAAACATCCTTCTAAAGTTACAAGTTCCTGACAATTTTAGACTTCTAGCATTTTGCACACAGGCGCGGCACATTTCATAAGTTCTTTCGAGGCATCATTTTGCCTTGATAATGCGAAGATCATTCGGAACAAGCGCGACGCTTTCTGTACTTTTATGCGCCACTCTCGGCGCGGGTGCCTCTTCCTGCGTCAAAATGTCACGCCGCGTGGACCGCGCCGGGGGTCAAAGCACGCCGCCGGTCTCCCACAGCGAAGCGGCGCGTCAGCCGCCGCACATCAATATCAACACCGCTTCACGAAGTGAACTCGAGGAGCTGCCGGGCATTGGTCAGGGTCTCGCGGCGCGCATTATCGAACATCGCGAGCGATACGGGCGTTTTCGTCGCGCGGAGCATTTGATGTTGGTGCGCGGAATCAGCGACCGCCACTTTCGGCGGCTGCATCGCCTCGTCAAAGTAGAGTGAGTCGCTTTGACTGATCTTCCCGACCTTCGTCGCCTCGTCCGCGAAATTTTCGCTGAGACGCTATCCGGGCTGGATGCCGGCCGCGCCGTCCGGCGCGCCATCCGTCTCGACAACACGCACCTCAAAATCGTTGATACGGTGTTTGACCTCTCGGCTCAACCCGCCAGCATCTACTCGATCGCCATCGGCAAAGCGGCCGCCGCGATGGCGGCGACGCTCGATGATATGCTCGGCTCTCGCCTCGTCAGCGGCGTTCTCTCGTCTCCACCGACGGACATCCATTTCTCTGATCGCTGGCGCCTCTTCACGGGCGGCCATCCCGTACCGACTGCCGCCAGTCTGGAAGCCGCGCAGGCCGCCTTCGCCCTGTTGCAGCGCGCCGGCAGTGACCCGACGGCGCTCATAATTTTTCTCATCTCCGGCGGCGGCTCGGCGATGATCGAGTGGCCGCGCGACGAACAGATGACGCTTGCCGAGCTCAGCGAAGCCAATCGCGTACTGGTCTCGTGCGGGGCATCCATCATCGAGATCAACGCCGTGCGACGAGCCATCTCATCGGTCAAGGGCGGCGGTCTCAGCGCGCGCGCGCCGCTGAGGCCCCAGGTCTCTCTGATCATCTCGGATACGGGGCGTGGCGAAGAAGCGAGCGTCGCTTCGGGCCCGACCTTTGCTCCGCCTCCTCGTGTGCCCGACGCGGCACAGGTCGTCGCCCGTTACGACCTCGCTTCAAGCCTTCCGGCGACTGTCCGGCGCGCGGTTGATCGATCTGTGTCAGAACGGAAGGAGCCGCGCCATCGTGTGAGCCACGAGGTTGCTTCCGCCCCGCACCGCCACTACGTGCTGCTCGATAACGAATGCGCGTTAGAGCAGGCCGCCCGATTGGCACGAGCGCGGGGCTGCGCGGTCGAGCTGGCGATTGATCTCTCTGAACAACACGTCGCGGAAGGTTCCGCGGCGCTCATCGAACGCACCACTGCTCTGTGGCGTGAGCGGAGGGTTGACGCGAGCGCGGTCTGTCTGATCTCAGGCGGCGAGTTTGCCTGCCCTGTGACGGGTTCTGGCACGGGCGGACGAAACGCTGAGACGGCCCTGCGCTGCGCGCTGGAGATGGAATCTCGCGCCGAGAGTCTCAGCGCGCGGATGCCCCGGATGGTGGCGCTCAGCGGCGGTACAGACGGGATCGACGGAAACAGCCCGGCCGCTGGCGCCATTGCCGACCACACGACCCTCCGACGCGCGCGCGCGCGCGGCCTTGACGCGCGCGCGTTTCTCAGCGCGAGCGACGCTTATTCTTTCTTTGCCGCGCTCGATGATGCGCTGATCACGGGACCGACCGGCACCAACGTGCGTGACCTGCGCATCATGCTGGCCGGATAAATTACACCGGTTCTCGGAATTGAGAGCGACCCGCGTTGAGAGTCGACGCTCGAGCGTGCTTGTGAGAGCAGCCTGCAGGCTGCTCTCTAATGGAGTCGCGCTGAGCTGCACACCGCTATAATTTGATTCGCGTGCTCTTATAATTGAAGTGGGAAAGCTTCGCTTCAGCGGCGGCGTCGCGCCGTCGCTCGAACGAGGGTCTTAGCTTTCGGGGGTGCGGCCAAAATCGTCTGCGAGGCGCACGATATCATCCTCACCGAGGTAAGCGCCGCGCATGATTTCGATAAAGACGAGATTTTCCTTTCCGGGATTCTCGATGCGGTGGGCTGCTC
>JANOGZ010000263.1:0-2530 GCA_031406255.1 Pyrinomonadaceae bacterium
CATACCACTCGGCCACCGCCTGATGCAGTTGCCGCCGCTGCGCAAACAGCATCAAATCGTAGGCGACTTCTTGCGTGATGGCGTTCTTGAAGAGATAGGCCTCCTCCGGCGCCGGCTTGTCGAGGGATGTCAGATCCAACCGTGCGAGCGTGTCGAGATAATCAGTCAGGTGCGGCTTGTCGGCCTCGATCGGGTAGATGTCATGCAACAGACGGGGAGTAAAGACGCGCCCGATGACGCTGGCCGTCTTGAGCGCCAACTGCTGCGGCGGCATCAAACGATCTATCCGGCTTGTAATCACACCCTGAATCGTGTCCGGAAATTTCCAGGTGATGTCGCCAGCGTCGGGCGTGATCCGGCATTGCCCGTCGGCCACCGTGATCAGTCCCGTATCGCGCAGGGCCAGGACCATTTCTTCGATAAAGAATGGATTGCCTTCCGCCTTCTCACGAATCAGCGCCGTCACCGGCTCCGGGAGACTCTCCACGGCGAGCCGCTGGCACGCCAGCGCGATCGTTTCCTCCGGCGACAGCCTGTCGAGCCGCAGCCGCTGCACGCTCGCATCATCTACGAGTTGACTGTAACCAGCCGGCAGCGGTTCACCCATCGGCCGCATCGTACTGACTAAGAGCAGCGGCGCGACGCGCTGGCTGACGAGTGATAACAAGGCCAGTGATCCGGAGTCCAGCCACTGCGCGTCCTCGATGACTAAAAGCAGCGGCGCTTTGTCCGCCGCTTCTTGAAGCAACCGAATCAGCAGCGCCTGCGTATTGGCCGCGCGCACTTCGCCGGTCATTTGTCTGGTGAAATCATTGTCCGGCCATTCCAACGCCAGCACTACGTTAAGTAGCGGCGCCAACTGCAACACCTTCGGATCACCGGGCAGACGATTCAGGACGCGCGTTTTTTGGGCCGCCGCGTCGGCCGCCAATTCATCCAATTCAAACAGTTGGGTGAAGACCTGCGGCCACGCGTGGTAGGGCGTCGCTTTCTCGATCGAGTCGCCCGCGCCGCATAAGATGCGGACGCCTTGCTCTTGCGCCCGGAAGATGAGTTCTTCGACGAGCCGCGACTTCCCGATCCCCGCCTCGCCCTCGATCACCAACCGGCTCCCTCTGTTATCCTTCAGCAAAGATTCGAGCTGCGCGGCCAACAACGCGCCTTCTCCGGTGCGACCGATCAGCGGAGTGCGGGCTTTCGTCTGCACGACCTCGCTGCACGCAGTGGGGCTGCGCAACACCGGCCGGTACACCGCGACCGGCTCTTTCTTCCCCTTCACCTTCAGCGCCGCTAACGCCTCAAACTCCAGCCTCCCGCCTCTCCCTCCTTCCGCAGTCGCCTCATCGCACAGAATGTCACCTTCACTTTTCGCCGCCTGCATCAGCCGCGCCGCCAGGTTCACCACATCTCCCATCAACGTGTACTCGCGCCGCCGCTCACTTCCCACTGCCCCGCAGAATGCCTGCCCCGTCGTCACCCCGATCGCACTGCGAAATCCCAGCCGTCGCATCTCGCCCTGCATCGCCAGCGCCGCCCGCACTCCACGCACCGCATCATCTTCATGCGCCAAAGGCGGCAGCCCCAATGCCGCTAACAGCGATGTCCCCTTGTCATCGACGCTGATCTTGTTGATGCTGCCTTCGTAGCGGTAGAGGTTCGTCTGCAAGGCGCACATCGCCTCCTGTGATTGCATGAGCGGCGTGGCGTACTTGAAATCCGGCAAGTTGATGAAGAGGATCGTGACGCGGCGCAACTCGGCCAGCCAGTCGGTCTGGCCGGCATCGAGGCGCGAGCGGATCGCACCGGGGATGAAGGCCCGCAGCGCGGCTGTCGCTTCCGCATCGAGCGGTGGTGTCGTGATCGCTCGTAGCGGCAGCGGCCGAGTGACCGCTTGCAAGCGCATATAGCCGTCCGCGGCCTCCTGCCCCGTGCACCTCTCGCCGACCAACTCCCAGGCCTCTGGTGAGAGGATGATTTGACCTGCCTGGGCGCGATCGTTAGCCGCACCGACTTGCGTCAGTGGCGCGCCGGCAACCAAGAACTCCCACCGATCAAAGACTCCGCCCAAGCTGACGATCGAGAGCTTGCCGGCGCCGATCGCCAGCTTCAGCGAGAGTCGCACATCTTCGGCCACTTCATAGGCATCAAGACGCTGTTGGGTGACCAGGCAGCACTGCGCCACACGTGTCGTCAAGTCCGCGAGATCTTCATCAGGTGTAGTGGCGGGCCACAGCGCGAGCACGGCATCGCCGGCGAATTTAACGACATCGCCTCCGTGCCCCGTGATCAGGTCTACCAACTGCCCGAAATACGTGTTCAGCAACTGCGTCAGATCCTCCGCTCCCGACGGCCCCCGCGCCGCCAGTCGCTCCGTCAGCGCCGTGAAGCCCGAGATGTCGGCGAACAAAACCGCCGCCGAAAAACGGTCAGCCGTGGGTTTAGTGAACAGCGATGGATCGGCCGACAGGCGGCGCGTGATCAGGACTGGCAGATAGCTGGCTAAGGTCTCGAGGTATCCGGACACGGCAGC
>JANOGZ010000280.1:0-3013 GCA_031406255.1 Pyrinomonadaceae bacterium
CCCGTCACATTCCAGTGAAAATTATGCGTCTTGAGATACAGCGTATAGGTATCTGCGAGCAGGCGGGACAGACCTTCGGCGATATCACGCCTGTCTCCTTCATTGATCCCGATATTGATCGGCATCGCTCTCACTTCGGCTCCGACATCATTCTTCGTATTACTTTTCGCATTGCTCTTAGGCATGTCTCGTATTTCCCCTCCGTTGAAGTCAAACTTTTGTTTGTTTCTTTCGCCGGTCGCAGGCGGCGCACACGCCACGCATCACGACCGTATGGCTCTCGATACGGTAACCCGGCCCCAGATCACATTGCGAGAGGGGGCCGAGGCGCTCCCGTGAAACATCTTCTAATCTGTCGCACACGCGGCAGATA
Source organism: Pyrinomonadaceae bacterium (assembly GCA_031406255.1). Classification (GTDB taxonomy): domain Bacteria; phylum Acidobacteriota; class Blastocatellia; order Pyrinomonadales; family Pyrinomonadaceae; genus JANOGZ01. The sequence goes on from JANOGZ010000280.1 coordinate 374, forward strand.
AAGTGATGGTGATCTTCGATATTTGCATCATAGCGCGCGACCCGATCATCCATGTAAATTTCATGGATTAGACCGGCGTCGCGCAGAGCGTTGAGCGTGTTGTAGACGGTTGCTCGGGAGGCGCGTGGAAAGCGACGGTTCAGATCCGCGCTGATCTGTTCCGCCGTCGGATGACCCGGGCTATGAATCAGATAATCGAGCACCGCGAATCGTTGCGGAGTCAATTTTAAGTCCGCCTCGCGCAGCCGCACCTCGATCTTATCGCGCATGTCCTTCATGATTCCAGTTTAGAATAAGTCTAAATCAGGACTTTGTCAAAGCGACGCGACGCCGCATCGAGCGCGAGAAATCCTCAGCCGCACGCGCTTCAATCAGCCGCAGAGCGGCAAGGCCTGTCCTCGATGGCCAGCCCGCGCTCCCGTGGAAGATTGTAAAATCCGATTATTTTATCTACATTTTCGGTTAAAGAAGATGAGAACGAAGCTGGTTTGAGAGATTCGGCTTTGTTTTATGAAAGGAGCGCGCGCCCGTCTTCAGCCGCCCGTAGTGGATGGCTCGTTGCAGCGCGGAAAGTATGGAAAGGCGTCGAGTGGTAGTCACGGGACTCGGGGTGATCTCAGCACTCGGTCATAACCAGGATGAGTTTTGGCGGAGCCTGCTTCAGTGTCGCCCGGGGATAGCTCCAATAGAGGGCGTTGACCGCACACAGCTGCGTTTTCAGAATGCGGCCGAAGTGCGTGGCTTTAAAACGGATGAGCATTTTGACAGCAGGCAGGCGCTATTACTGGATCGTTTCGCGCAGTTCGCGCTGGTTGCCGCGCGCGAGGCCGTCGCTGCGGCGCATGTCGAGTGGACGCCGCGCCTGCGCGGGCGCACGGCGATCATCACCGGTTCCTGCGTGGGCGGCCTCAATACACAGGAACAGGCATATATTGATCTTTATGTGACACATCGCGAGCGGGTTGATCCGCTGTCGATCCCGCGCGTCATGGCCAACGCCGGAGCGAGTCACATCTCGATGGAGTACGGCACGACCGGCCCGGCCTACACCATCTCGACCGCCTGTGCCTCGGCCACGCATGCCATCGGTCAGGCCTACTGGATGGTGCGCCATGGCCTTTCTGACCACGCCATCACCGGAGGCAGCGAAGCCCCTTTCAGCTTCGCCAACCTGAAAGCGTGGGGGGCGATGCGCGTCGTCTCACCAGACACCTGCCGTCCGTTTTCAAAGACCCGCACGGGCATGATCCTCGGCGAAGGCGGCGCGATGCTGATCCACGAGCCGCTCGACGCAGCGCGCGCGCGCGGGGCCGAGATTCTGGCCGAGGTGGTCGGCTTTGGGATGTCTGCCGACGCGCATCACATCACGCAGCCTTCAGCCGAGGGCGCCGCCCGCGCGATCAGCGCGACGCTCGAAGATGGCGGGTTGGCGGCCGAGCAGGTGGGCTACATCAACGCGCACGGGACGGCGACGCAGGCCAACGATCCGATGGAGACGAAGGCCATCAGGCAGGTCTTTGGGAAGCAGACCGAACGGATCGCCGTGAGTTCGACGAAATCGCTGCACGGGCACGCCCTCGGAGCGGCCGGAGCGCTCGAAGCGGCGGCGACGGTGCTGGGATTGCGGCACAAGATGCTGCCGCCGACGGCAAATTTCGAGGAGCGAGACCCGGAGTGTGACCTTGATGTGGTGGCGAATGGGCCGCGGGAAGCGGAGGTCGAGGTGGCCGTGTCAAATTCGTTCGCATTCGGTGGATTGAATGCCGTGCTCGCTTTTCGTCGCTGGCCGCATTGATTTTAGTTATGTGGGATTATCTCCCGGACCACAAGCGCTTGGTTCCTGACTTATGGCGCCAGAAGGCGAAAGCACGGGAAAGAATTGCTTCGTGTATATCTTAGGAATCTCCGCTTACTATCATGATTCGGCCGCGTGTCTTGTGCGTGATGGCGAAATCGTGGCCGCGGCGCAGGAAGAACGCTTCACGCGCAAAAAGCACGATCATCGCTTTCCCGCCGCGGCGGTCGAATTCTGCCTGCGTCAGGCAGGGATTACGGCCGGGGAAGTTGATCACATCGCCTTCTACGATAAGCCGCTGCTGAAATTCGAGCGGCTTCTGGAGACGTATATCGATTATGCGCCGCGCGGAATCCGCTCTTTTCTGCAGGCGATGCCGCTGTGGTTACGCGAGAAGCTGTGGATCCGCGAGCAGGTGGCCGAGCACTGCGACTACAAAGGCAAGGTGCTCTTTACGGAGCACCATGAATCGCACGCCGCGAGCGCCTTTTTCCCGTCGCCGTTTGACGGGGCGGCCGTCCTGACGATGGATGGCGTCGGCGAATGGGCCACCAGCAGCTACGGCTACGGGAAGGGAAACGAGTTGCACCTGCTCGGCGAACTGCACTTTCCGCACTCGCTCGGCCTGCTCTATTCGGCCTTCACCTATTACACCGGGTTTAAGGTGAATTCGGGCGAGTACAAGGTGATGGGCCTCGCTCCTTACGGCGAGCCCCGCTACACCGGGCGGATTCTCGACGAGCTAGTTGACCTGCGCGAAGACGGGTCGCTTCGTCTCAACATGAAGTATTTCAATTACTGCGCGGGGCTGACGATGACCAACGCCGCCTTCGATGAATTATTCG
>JANOGZ010000316.1:0-3054 GCA_031406255.1 Pyrinomonadaceae bacterium
TGGGGGCACGGCGACTTTAAAAAATACGTGGAAGACTACTGGCAGCGCATGCAGACGCACACGGTAGGTTCTACTGCCGGAAGCATCCCGATTCAAGTGAACTGACAAGCTGGTTTTAGCTTCCTCAAAGCAAAAGGACCGCTCTTTGAAGGGCGGTCCTTTTGTTTTCCTGGCTGGTAACTCCTCGCCCGAGCCTCACTTGAAGGAGAATCCGCACGCACCCGACCGGCGTCACCAGTCAAATCGGGAAAGCGCTACTGATAAATACTTGAGTTACTCTTCTGCTGCGCCCATTCGACACTATCAATGTTCTGTGAGTCGGATGCGAATATCTCCGCACTGAGACTATCGGTGCTCACGAGCGAGCCCACATCGACATGATAAGCGATGCATCCGAGCGGGTCTTCCTCATCCTCGCGGTTGAGCGTCCGCACTTCTGTGGTCAGGTTGTGTCGCTTGAAAGTCTCGCGCAAGATCTCTTGCGTGTGGTCGACGCTGCGCGTCTTCACTCTCAACTCCATCGTACGAAAAACCTGCTCCGGCTCCCGATATTCGAGAACCCAGAGCAACAGCAGCACAAAGAAGCAGAGGATAGCGGCCAGTTCCCAGCGCCCCACGCCCGTCGCGAGTCCGATGGCGAGGCTGATCAACAGCACCGTGACCTCTTTCGGGTCGCGGATGTTCGTGCGAAACCGCACCAGCGAGACGGCGGCGAAGATGCCGAAGGCGCGCGCGGCGCTATCGCCGACAATCATCATTAACGCGGAGGCAACCACCGCGAGCAATATCTGCGTTTGTGAGACGAAGGGATTGCGTTTAACAATAAGCCCACGCTTGCGCGGGCGAAAGGCAAGGAAGGTAGCCAGCAGCGCCGCGAGGGCGAGTCTCTGCGTGACAATAACGATGCTCACTCGCCAGCTCACCGGGCGGCCCGCATTCGTCGTCTGCTCGGCCCCTTCAAACATCTGCGAGAAGAACCCGTCCGCGCTGCCATCATCGGCTGCTTCCGGCGACGTCTGTGGGGTGGCCGCATCCGTGCTCTGCCGCGTCGGTGAGGGAGCTGGCTGTGTGGCGGCGGACTTCGCCACCGTTGCGGCGGCGGGCGCCTGCGCCGCCGGCTCCGTTGAACGACCAAACAGGAGATAAGAGGCGATCGCGCTGACCACCAGGACCGACACGAAAACCACTACCAGGCGTGTATTCTGCCGACTCATTCGTTTACTCTCATGCTAGCTGCTTGATAACCGCCTTGCGGCAGATAAAAACCGCACGTCATTCTTCAATAATCAACTAATTTTGGAAGATTGACCAACTCAGTGATCCGCCGGCGGACGCCCTCGGTCAGCATCCGCACTTCCTCCGGACTATAACTGGCGGCGCGGAACGCATCGCTGATCTGCCGGTCGCTCAGGCGTGAGAGCCAGCGCCCCATCCACTTGGCTTCGTCAACGCGGATATCGTCAAATAAGTCCTGATATTTTCCGCCGTAATTGAAAAACACCTGCTCACCTTTAACCTCTTCGATGAACTCTTCTTTTCGATAGTCTTTGGGATTATTACGGCTGCGCGTAAAACGCCAGATCAGCGGCAGGTTTCCCGTCCTCCCGAAGGTGGCGCCGAGGTCGCTGATGATGTAGTGCAGTTCCGCTCTCCCGTTCTTTTCGTTTCTGAGGTGCAGAATCTTGTTATTCGAGTCTTTGATATCCCAGTTATTGAGCAGGGCCATCAATACGATCAGTCCCTGCAACTCCTGTGTGCCGACGAAAGGGTTTTTATCCCACCGCCATTCATCAAGGCGCTTGACGGATTCGGGTCGGGCTTCAAATCTGACATTCTCAAAAACGCCCTTGCCTTTAATCTCGACGCGGGGTGCGAGGTAGGTTATCTCTGTCGGATAACCGACGGCCCACACCAGTCGCGACGCCGCCGTTTCCGACTGTGCTTCTCTGCCGACCTTCGCCACCCACTCGCGCCCGGAGCCATCGCGGACGCGGTACTTCGTGGAAAATCCGCCCTTCTCTTCTTTGATGAAAGTCACGTCGCTCAGATCGGGTTTCATCGCCTCACCGCCCGGCCCCCAGAACAGATCGCGCGAAGCGATATCGACAGGCTCGCGCCATAAGACGGGCGTCCCCGAGGGCGCCGCCCCCTTTTTCTTCGACTTATCCTGAACCCCGGCAGCCGCCGAGGAGAGGCTTAAAAGAAGAATGATCGTCAGAGCCGCTGACTCGCGTACTCTATTCCGTCGAAACATAGTCCAGCACCCCACTATAGATAATAACCCTTACCGACACGGTTCACCCTCCGGGCCTTCCGCGCGCCAAAAACCAACGGCCACCTGATCGCTTTCCCGCTGTAATTCACATCGCGCGGCTGATGCTTTTGATAAAATGCGCCTGAGCGTCGAATCCTTCCTCACCAGGAGGAATTTCAAACCGCTCGTAGGCGCCGTCGGACCTCAACCGCCGTGCTTTGACGTTGTCGCGTAGATAGACGGCCAGCACCTCATCCCTCAAGTGCGTTTTGAGTTGCGGGTCGTGAATCGGGGTGACCACCTCGATGCGGCGGTTAAGATTACGCGGCATCCAGTCGGCGCTGCCGATGAAAATCTCCTCTTCGCCCCCATTGGCAAAGTAGAAGATGCGACTGTGCTCGAGAAAACGGCCGACGATGCTTCTGACACTGATCGTTTCGGAAAGGCCGGGCACGCCGGGCCGGAGCATGCAGATGCCCCTCACGATAAGCTCTACGGGAACTCCAGCCTGAGACGCTTCATACAGCGCGCGGATAATTTCGGTATCAGCCAGCCTGTTGATCTTAACGACCATGCGCGCGGGGCGGCCGGCTTTACGGTGCTCGATCTCACGCTTGATGAGTCCGGTCATGCCCTCGCGCAGGTTAACGGGCGCAACCATCAGCTGCCGATATTCTTTCTGCCTTGAGTAACCCGTCAGGTAATTGAAAAGGTCGGAGGCGTCAGCGCCGATCTGTTCGTTCGCCGTAAGCAATCCGAGGTCCGTGTAGAAGCAGGAGGTGATCGGGTTGTAGTTGCCG
>JANOGZ010000318.1:0-5705 GCA_031406255.1 Pyrinomonadaceae bacterium
TGCCTGCTTTCAAAAAACGGCTCAGCCAGGAACAGATCGACAATCTGGTGCGCTTTATTCGCCGAGACCTGCAGGGCGGCGCAGCGTCGAAATAAAACGCGACCCGCCGATTCCTCACACACTGAATTTGCCGGCCGGTGAATCCGCAGGGGGTGAACGCGATGCGCAAAAAGCCCGGCGGAGCCTCCCGATTGTGGGCCGCCGTTACGAGCTATATCTGGTCATCAGCATAAACTGGTAAAATACCGGCTCCGTTAGACGTCCGGTGATGAACACCCTTTTCCGAAGCTGCTGAAGAATTATGTTTCGACGTTACAAAGAGATCGGCTACGGACTGCTCGTCGGTCTCGCGATGTGGGTGGTGGACGCCGCGATGCACGCGCAGCTCGGCGAAGAGATTCACTCATCGGGCAGCTTTCTCCATGAATTGCTCAGCCCGGGAGCGACGCAGTTTATCTTCCGCGCGGTCTTTCTCATCATCGCGGTCGCTTTCGGCTGGGCGCTGTGGCGCTCGAACTGGCGCGAGCGCGAGCTGCGCGCGCTCGAGGATGCGATCATCGGTTTTCACCGCCGGCTCGACAGTCCGGCGATGCGCATTGTGAGCCACGTCCGCATGCTCCAGGGCCGCTCCGGCGGCGCGCCGCGCTGGAGCGAGCTTGAGAGGAGCGTCCTCGAAGCCATCGGCGACGACGCGCGCACCATCGATCAGCTGGCCCAGCAGTACATCAAATTCAGCGAACTGGTCATGGCGGGCCGCACGGGTGACGCCATCGCCGCGCTCCGCGCGATTGAAACCTGGGCGGGCGGGCGGCACCCGAGCGCGCCGCCCCAGCCGCAGGGCGCGCCCCCCACTGCTGCTCCGTGAACATGCGCCATCAAGAGCCGACTTTGGACCGCGTGATGCCCGGTGAGAAAAAAACAGAAAAGGCGACGACAACAGCGCCGCCAACCATCCTGATCGCGGATGATGATGACAGCCTGCGCCGCGTCCTCGAATTTCAATTGCGGGAGGGCGGTTATCACGTCATCACGGCGGCGGATGGTCTCATCGCGTTCGACATCTTCACCGCGCGGGAGGTGGATTGCCTGATCACCGATCTGCGGATGCCCGGGCTTTCCGGCCTCGAGTTGCTGCGCCGCACGAGCGCCATTACGGGCGAAACGCCGGTGATCGTCATCACCGCATATGGCGATGTGGAAACGGCGGTCGAGGCGATGCGCGCCGGCGCCTTCGACTTTATCACCAAGCCTTTCAATCGCGATCAGATTCTCCTGACAGTGGAAAAGGCCCTTGTCTTCGGCCGTACCGTTTCCGAAAACCAGAGGTTGCGCCGGCTCGTCCATGAGCGCTTTCGTCTGGAGAACGTCATCGGAACTTCCCAGCGAATGCAGCGTGTGCTCGATCTGGTCGAGCGCGTGTCTCGTTCGGATGTGACCGTGCTGATCACGGGTGAATCGGGCACGGGAAAAGAATTGATCGCCAAGGGCATCCATTTTTCCGGCGCGCGCGCCGAGCGTCCATTCATCGCCGTCAACTGCGCGGCCATTCCGGAAGGGCTCATCGAATCGGAGTTGTTCGGCCACCGGCGCGGCTCCTTCACGGGTGCCATCGCGGACGTCAAAGGCAAGTTTGAGGAGGCCTCGGGCGGTACGCTTTTTCTCGACGAGGTCAGCGCGATGCCGTCCGCGCTCCAGCAGAAGCTGCTGCGCGTTCTGCAGGAACAGGAGATCGTGCGCCTCGGCGAGAGCGCGCCGCGCAAAGTGGATGTGCGGATCATCGCGGCGACGAACCGGAATCTGCGGACGATGGTCGATGATGGGACGCTCCGCGAAGACCTCTACTTTCGCCTCGCCGTGGTACCGATCGAAGTGCCGCCCCTGCGTGAGCGTCGTGAAGACATCCGGCTGCTGGCGGAACACTTCCTGAAACGCGCCTCGGCGCGGCACAACTACGGCGGCGCCCTCTCGATCGAGCGCGAAGTCTATGCCGCCCTCACGACATATTCATGGCCCGGCAACGTGCGTGAGCTGGAGAATGCTGTTGAACGGATGGTCGTGCTGGCGCGAAGCGATGCGATCACCCTCGAAGACCTGCCCGAAAGCATTCGTCGCCCGCCGGATCATGCCGCCAACGTTCTGCTCGAGTTTCCGCCCGGAGGACTTTCCATCGAGCAGGTCGAGCGCGAGATTATCCGCCAGGCGCTCGACATGCACGGAGGCAATCAGACGCGCACCGCGCAGTATCTCGACATCACGCGGAGCGCCCTGATCTACCGGATGCAAAAATACGGTCTCGGGGCCTCATCCGAGGCGACGGCGGCGGAAGAAGGCGGTGCGGCGTGAGTGCAAGGCTCGGCGCTGCTCGTCTACAGGTCATCGCGATCGGCCTCGGGGTTCTTTCCGTCACCGCGCTCCACATGCTGACGCCGCTCGATCGCATCGTTCTCCACGAGATCTATCAACGCCTCTACTATATTCCGATCATCGCGGCGGCCTTCCTCTTCGGTCTGCGTGGCGGACTCCTCGCCGCCGTCTTCGCGAGCGTCGCCTATATCCCACACATCTCGCTGCACTGGCAGCACGTCCATTACGATTACGCCATCAACCAGTATGCCGAGATCGTTCTGTTCAATGTCGTCGGCGGAATCATGGGTCTGCTCGGTGATCGGAGCAGGAAGGCGCGCGCGCGCGCCGAGCGCTCGGCCGCGGAACTGCAGAAGGCGTATACGGAATTGCGCCAGACCTTCGAGCAACTCCTGCAGGCCGACCGGCTCACTTCACTCGGCGAACTGTCGGCGGCCGTCGTCCATGAAGTACGGAACCCGCTGGGCGCCATCAAAGGCGCGGTCGAGATTCTGGAAGACGATCTCGCGCCCGACAGCCCGCGTCGTGAGTTCGCCGAGATCGCGCGGCGCGAGGTGGATCGCCTCGACCGGCTCGTCAAAGAATTCCTGCTCTTCGCCAGACCCGCCACACCGGCAACCGCGCCCGCTGATCTTAATGAGATTGTCCGTTCGGTGGCGACCCTCGTCTCCAATCGCGCCGCCACGCAGAACGTGCGCGTCGAACTTCGGTTGATGCCCGATTTACCCCTCGCCACCGTTGACGCCGAACAGATCAAGCAAGTGCTCTTAAATCTCACCATCAATGCGCTGCAAGTGATGCCGGACGGAGGCCGCCTTGAAATGCGCACCGCGGGTAGCAAAGAGAGCGGGACGATCGTCGAAGTCGAAGATGAGGGAGGCGGAGTCGATCCGGCGATCTCGTCGCGTATTTTCGATCCCTTCTTTACCACTAAAGAGAAGGGCATCGGGCTCGGTCTTTCGATCGCCTACAAAATCATCAGGCAACATGGCGGCACGCTCCTCGTAAAAAATGGCGGGAGGGGCGCGATATTTCGGTTGACGATTCCATCACAGCGGGCTTGAGCGGTGACGACATGGACCATCCGCTCGCGCACTTGGCGCAAATTGCCGGAGCGTTTAATATTCCCGTGCCGTGGTATTACTGCCAGGTCGTCGTTGAAAGGGAAATCGGGCGAAACGAGTGGTAAAGTTTAGTTGAAAATTTTTTGTGCCGAACGAATCGCCTGTCTTACCATGGGCATGGTGATAGGAAGTTGATCCTTCAGGAGCACAGAGATGAACCGCAGAGCAGCCGGCTTGGGATTGGTCGCGACCGGCGTGTTATTCGTGTCGTTCTACTCGTTTATCTCCTACGGTCACACCGCTACTCACGGCGCCGGCGCGGCCGGCATATTCCTCGTGTTCGGTTCGATTGCTATCCTCGCAGGGTTGATACTGCTCGTCTGGGGATGGAAGAAGTGAAAGCAGCTTCGCCTTTGTGGAAAGGGGTTCGCGCAAGGGCCGCTCCGGCTGTCTATCTTCGTCGCTCTTTCGCCGATGCTGTTAAAGATTATTAAGGGTGCCTGGTGGCGGTCTTGATGCTTCAGGAAGCGGGCTAAAAATGAGAGCGGCAAAGCCCCTCGGAGAAGCTTTGCCGCCGTGAATACCACCTAAATCGAGGCTGGGCATGTGTTCACAGCGCCACTATACGCCGATCGGTGAATCTTTCAACTCGTACAGACGTTTTGTGATGCCGGCCTCCATTGCCGGCGCGCTGGCGTAGCGTCACCCCACGACCGGCTGCCGGGTCGCTATTGACTCGCTGCCGGGTTGGGTGTAGAAGTGCCGCCACCTCCGGTCTCGCACGAGCCCGTCGTCACCGATTCAATCCGAGCGAGCCGCTTTGACATCGAGGCCTCTCCAGTCGCTTTCGCCTCGTAGCACTATTAATTCAGGAGAATCATCATGACACTGCGTAATCTCATCGCCCTTATCGCCTTCTGTTTAGTCGCCCTCGCGCTCGCCTCATGCGGCGGTGAAGAAGGGCCCCCGACCGCCGGCGAAGCGAAAGACTTCACCACGGTTTGCGATAAAGCAAATGAAGGCAAGCGCGTCGCCCTGGAAGGCTACCTGCGCTTTCCCGAGTCGTTCAGCGGCGAAAGCATGGTCCTGCGATTCTATCAAGCGAACGACCTCAAGGGTGCGCCGATCGGGGTGCAGATGCGCGTTGGCAGCCAGGCCAACCATGTGGAGCAGGTGCCCAAACAGTATAGTGACAAGGATCTGAAGGTCCATCTGGCGAACGGGCAGGTGGTGGGCATCGGGACGAAGGTCAGAGTCTCGGGTACGGTGTATTTCCCGCTCGTAGGTCAGGATTTTGCGTGTGCGCTTTCAAATCCGCTGGTAGAGCCGGCCAACTGAGTACGCTTGCGGAGGGGCGAGGCGGCGGAACGAAAGTCCGCCGCCAAATTACCGCGCGCCGCGGACGCGGCAGTGAGCGCGACTCTTATCATCAAGCGGGCGGTACTGACTGGTTCGCCGTCGGCCACACTTATTCGCCAACTAAAATCCCAAAATATCGCGTCTCAACCTTCCGCGCCGCCGCCGCTCCTCTCTTGACTTTATCCCGGAGTGTAATAGAGTCACCAGCAACTGGAGAGCGCATAAAAACCCCCGCGTAAAATCCGGAATGGCTATCACTGCCGGTACGCATCTCGGTCGCTATAAAATCCTCATTCCGCTCGGCGAAGGCGGCATGGGAGAAGTTTATCTCGCGCTCGATACGAGTTTGAATCGCAAGGTTGCGCTCAAGCTTCTGCCTGCGTTCGCGACGAAGGATGACGCCAGTCTGCGCCGCTTCGAACAGGAAGCGCGCACCGTCTCGGCGCTGAATCACCCGAACATTATCACCATTTATGAGATCGCCCAGGCGGGCCCCACGAATTTCATCGCCACCGAGTTCATTGATGGTCTGACGCTGCGCGCGTCGCTGGCGAATGCGCGGATGAGCCTATACGAAGCGCTTGATGTGGCCGTTCAAGTCGCCGGCGCTCTTTCAGCCGCGCATCAGGCGGGAATCGTCCACCGTGATATCAAGCCTGAGAACATCATGCTGAGACCCGACGGCTACGTCAAAGTGCTCGACTTCGGGCTCGCCAAGCTCAGCTAGTATACAGCCGCGCGCCAGGCGCATCCTGACGATTCGACGCCGGCGTAATCGGTTGGAACCATCACCGAGCCCGGCGTCGTGATGGGCACGGTAACGTATATGTCTCCCGAACAAGCGCGCGGGCAGGTGGTGGACGCGCGCACCGATGTTTTCAGTCTCGGCGCGGTGCTCTATGAGATGTTGACGGAGCG
>JANOGZ010000339.1:0-5135 GCA_031406255.1 Pyrinomonadaceae bacterium
ATGATGGAAAGAATGAACACTATTGTTGACGCATACAAGGGCGGCGCGCTCGACCGGCGCGCCTTCATCGCCCGCTCGATTCCAGCAGCAGGTGAGCGGCAGCCATGCTGCCCGTCATCGTGATCAAGCGGGCGATGAAGGCGCGCCGGTCGAGCGCGCCGCCCTTGTATGCGTCAACAATAGTGTTCATTCTTTCCATCATCACTCATCTTCGCTTTCGGAATGTAAAGGCTGGTTGCTTACCCGCCCCCTGCCCGTCAATCATAAGGATGGTTTGTCAATTCAAGCATGGCACTGCTTTCGGATGCACACGGCAGCACAACGTTGGGAACTTAATTACGCCGCGTGAGCAATAACCAGTGTAGCGGAGTCGCGCAATGACGAAAAGCGCTCCATGGCGCTGTCAGCCTGAATTTACTTGTTCGGCGCGGCGGATCAGGAGTGTCGGCGATGAGGTGCTGAAAAAGTAAGAGGCGGGTGTGACCGAACCGATCGGTTCGGTCACTCCCGCCATGGCTTTCTGCAACTTCAACTTTTAGTTGCCCCTGTAGCCGTCCTCGTAGCCGGTCGCGAATCCCTCGCGGTAGTATTGGCGGTACAGTTCGCGGTCGCCGTAACGTGAATTGTAATCTTTCGAGGCGCTCCGGTAGTCGCTTTCGTCGCTGTAATTGAAGCGATCGCCCCGATTGCGGTCATTCCGGCCTTCCTTGATGCCCTGGTTATAGCCGGCGTTCAGCGCCGTCTGGCGAAGCTGGAAAGAGCCACCATAGTTGCCGTAACGATCCCAGTCGCGCCCGCGGCGATCATCACGTCTCACGTCGCGATCATCACGTCTTTCGTCACGCGCACGACGGCGCTCCTCGCGCTCACGACGACTTTGATCAATGTTCCAATCATAGCGGCCGTCGTCTCCATTATCGAAGATGCGCGTCGGCCGGTTGCGCCCCTGGCCGGCGAAAGCGACCGTCGACAATGCCAGAAATACTCCGAGCGACAACATGAGCGTCCTCGTGAACAAGCCCTGACTTCTACTTTTCATCTGTCTATGCCTCACCTTCTAACAACACCGATTCTCAGCATTTTGTTCTTTGAACAAGAAAACTTACGGACACAGGCAACAAACACCGTGCCACGCGCGGTGGAGTGCTAGACTGCTGATAAATCGTCGCTTTGTTATAGTCCGGGGACTCCGACTCGCACGATTAAGTATCACGTCGTACCGTATCGTGCATCTATCGGACTGATGATGTAGTTGATGCCGGAGCAATGAAGCCCCGCATAAACAACCCGGGCGTTTATCAGGGCGAGAGGCGTGCGCCTCTCAGGCTCGGAAGGCGCCGTCATCGCTTGCTATCCGTGTCGCCACCGGACAAGCGGCGAAAATCTCCACAACCTTTGGCCATCCTCCGCCATCATCGCGGCGCCCCTCTACCTTCCAGTCGCGGCATCTGGTTTGCCGCCGACCGCTTTTCTTCCCTCAACAAGCTGGTTGGACGTGAATAAATGTATGAAACACGCGCGTGGTGGAAAGGAACAGTACATCACGAAGAAAGATTGATTGGCGGCTAAGCCGAGGGGGATTTTCACGATGCCGGGCCTATTTATGGGAAGGAAATTATTGCTCCGACTTCTTCCGTTGCTCACCCTGACTTCAATACTGATTTTCGCTACATCAACCATCTATGCACAGTGCCCGACAATCGACAACTTTAGCTGGGGGCAGGGCGCGACCGTCCGTTTCTTCCTCGACAACAATCTGTCCGGCGAGCAGAAAAGGCAGATCAGATGGGGCATCGCCGAATGGAACAGGGCCAATAGCGTTAATAACTCGCGTGTCAGGTTTGAAGAAGATTTCTCAGGGCAGAACTTTCAGTTCAGATTTCTCAACGGCAGCCTGAGCAACAACATGCCTGCTTTTGCAAACAAGAATTTCAGCTCTGATGGAACGGTGGTATCTGCCACGCTGACCTACGACCCCAACGCTACTTTCGCCAACACGACCACCCTGATTGTCGACCCCACTAAACCGGGGTACGACACGATCCTTATCAAACTGACGCTCCACGAAATGGGCCACGTGATGGGCTTAGACCACCCGCCTTTACCCCCCGGCGGAATCTGTGATCAGCAGGACGGCGCGACTGTGATGAATTATGTTTGCGGCATAAACGACCAGCGCAACAACCTGCCCATAACCGTGACAGCCTGCGACCAGAACGCTGTCAACTCGGAATTCAGGTATCCTGCGTTGCGGCAGTCACCCAACCCGCTCGATGATGCGCAGTTCTTTGTCCGCCAGCACTACCTCGACTTCCTCAACCGCGAGCCGGATGCCAGTGGTTGGGCATTTTGGACGAATAACATCAACTCGTGCGGAAGCAGCCAATCGTGCGTTGAAGTCAAGCGGATTGACTCTTCCGCCGCTTACTTCCTGTCAATCGAGTTCCAGCAGACCGGCTACTTCGTTTACCGCATCTATAAGGCCGCATTCGGCAACCTGCCGAACAAGCCGGTCCCCATCACGATCCAGGAGTTCCTGCCCGAGACGCAGCGGGTCGGACAGGGAGTGATCGTCGGGGTGGGCGACTGGCCATCGCAACTCGAAGCGAACAAGGCTGCTTTCAGCAACGAGATGGTCGCCCGCACACGGTTCGCCGCGCGCTACCCACAGTCGCTGCCTCCTGAGCAGTTCGTGGACGCGCTCAACGCCAACGCGGGCGGGGTGCTCTCAGCGCCCGAGCGCGACGCGCTCGTCAACGACCTGCGGAGCGGCGCGAAAACAAGCGCGCAGGTCTTGAGGGCGGTCGCCGAAGACGACGACATGGTGCAGCGGGAGTTCAATGCGGCGTTCGTGCTGATGCAATATTTCGGGTATTTGAGAAGAAATCCGGATGACCCGCCCGACGCGAGCTTCGGAGGCTACAATTTCTGGTTGAGCAAGCTCAATCAGTTCGGCGGCGACTACCGGACGGCGGAGATGGTCAAGTCGTTCATCACCGCCGGTGAGTATCGTGCTCGATTCGGTCAGCCTTAAACTTATAACTGCATTTGTCGCCAGCGGATGACGGGGCTGTTATGTTGGGCGTCGCCACAATGAACTCGGTTCGACTGCACCCCGTCAGGGTTTTATATACGGCAACTCATTAGTATCGCTTGACGACTCAAGACAACTTCATTCTTTGTTTGCGGCAGGTTGAACGTCGGCAAGCATCTTCTGCAACGAGCCCTTCGGAAAATATTTGCCATTCACTACCACAGCGTGAATGCGTTGCGTGTTGTTGATGTCGTCGAGCGGATTGGCTTCGAGCAACACCATGTCGGCGATTTTACCTTCCTCGATTGTCCCCAGAAGGGTTTGCATCCGGAAGAACTCCGCCGGATGACGCGTCGCGCTGATCAAAGCTTCCATCGAACTCATCCCCACATCCCTCACCAGCAGACGCAATTCATCGTGCAGGCTGAAGCCCGGATAGATCAACACTACCGCGACATCGGTGCCCGGCATCAGCCGGACGCCCGCGCGGTGCATCTCTCGCAGGTCACGAAGCAGGCTGGGCATGAACTTCTTTAAGTCGAATGGGAATTGTTTCCTCTCGGCAACCTGTTCCCGCCAATCCTCGATCAGGTAGCCGGACAGGTATTTTCGTCGGCTGTCGAGCGCGCCGCGGCTGTCTTCCACGATCGCCGCCGCCGTCTCATTGGAGACCAACAGCGATCCCTCACCATTAATCAGCGTCGGCACGACAACGATACCGCTGGCGGCGAACTTCTGAAATAACTCTGCCCGTTCCGCCGCCGTACGGTTGTCCAGCGGTGGAAATAATGAGTGCTCGATGCTTCGTTGTCCGGCCTGAAGGATCTCTTCAGGACTGGCAACGGCATGCCCTGTGAGCGGAAGATTGTTTCTCCTCGCGGCCTCCGCAATAGCCCGGTATGTTTCCAGTGAAGCGACGGTGCGGACCTTCAGGAAATCCACGCCGAGTTCGGCGACAGAATCGACAATGGCGGCGGCGGCTTCCGGACCCGGCACGCCGATGCGCGTGCGCGCCACCGGCTCCACGGTTCCTTCTCGCTTCATGCGCTCGACGTTCTTAGCGCTTTCCAGGATCGGACCGGCAGTTTTGATTCGCGGTCCCAGGCGCGTGCCCGCAAGGATTTCCTTTCTCCACCCTAAAACCGCCGCGAAGTCTCCGCCCATGTCCCGCACGCTGGTAACGCCATTAGCGATAAAGAGCGGGAGGGTGTTGGCCCCTGCTTTGGCGAGATGCGCGTGCATGTCCCACAGGCCCGGAATCAGGAACTTGCCCTTCGCATCGATGACCTGCGCATTCTTTGGGACGCGGAGCATTCCGGATTTGCCGAGCGAGGCGATCCGGTGTCCGACAACGATCACAGTCATGTCCGGCCTGGGCGGCGCGCCGGTCATGTCGATAATCGTCACATGGGTGAAGACGACCGTGCTTTTCTGCGCACCGGACGACGTGGGCAACAAAATGGATAGCAGTAAGGCAAGTATTACTCTCATATTTTTCCCGTTGACACGCTTTCGAGCTCGGCGGGCGTCGAACGCCGGGTCGACGTTCCCCGGAGCCTCGCTGATGCTGGGTCAGATACAGGCGATTGTTAGAGGGCGTGATTTCAGAGACAGACGAACTCTCTGACGCGCTCACTGGCAGTTCGCATCTTCAGTCGCGCGCCTCAAAGTAAGCCTCCATCTTCACTCCATCGTAAAGCGCCACCTCACTGACCTTTTCTCTTGTTACCCTGATAGATTGCTCGCGGCTCTTCTCCGGCTCATTCGCAGTCTTAATCGTGAACTTAACTTTTAATATCTGGGCGTAAACACTGGTCGTCATACCACAAAGAGTTACATATAAAATAAACAGCAACGAGGATTTACTTTTCTTTCGGAGCATAATAACCATTCCATGCGAGCGGCATAATGCCTCTGGCAGGCTCGCTCGTTCGCGCTTGAGGGGGCGATCGCCTGGTCAACCCACGCCGTTGCTGTCAATGCTCGATGACGATCGTTGTCCCTCTCGGCACAGCATTGAATAACTCTTTGATCTCTTCATCTCCCAGCGCCACACAACCCCATGTCCAATCACTCCCCGAGCCATTCCCGTGAATGTATA
>JANOGZ010000403.1:0-2420 GCA_031406255.1 Pyrinomonadaceae bacterium
CGTTTGCGGGGTGCCGCCGAGCAAGCGGCGCAGCGCCGCTGGCCCGTCATGCACTCTCATATTGGCCGGATGCTCATAGCCCCATGCGAGATCAGTCGGGCCATATAAAGAGATGACGGCCCGCACGCTCGTGTCGGATGCCTCGCCGCAGCTCGGCGGAAGCAGTGGCTCGCCGGGAGCGTAGCCGGAGAGCAGCGCCAGATGCCCGCCGGCGGAACGCCCGAGCAGAGCGATGCGATCAGGATCAATGGCGAACTTTGCGGCGTTGCTCTTGATCCATGAAATCGCGCATTTGACGTCGCCGGTCGCTGCCTGCCAGTTCTGCGGTGAAAGTCGATACTCGATGTCGAAAACGGCGTAGCCCTGCTGCATCAGCCAGTAATCCCACTGCGGGAAATCGCTTTTCTCGCCGGCGCTCCACGAGCCGCCGTGGATCACGATCACGGCCGGACGCGCCGACCCGGCCGCGGCGGCGGGCGTCTCCGGCGGAAGATACGCGTCGAGCGCGAGCGGTTGCCCGTCGACCGTGGCGAAGGTGTGGGTCTGCGGAAGGGCGCCGGCGGGAGCATCATTGAAGCCATAAAGATATCGACCGATAGATAACTGCACGCCATTCTCGCGGGCCACTCCGCGCGCTTCGAGCGGCGGAATCAGGGCGAAGCCGACCGCCAGAGTTCCTAAGACGATCGCGAGCCACGCCGGCCAGCGGCTTCCGGCGTTGACTGCCAGCAGACTGAAACCGACGCCGACTAATCCGAGGGCGGCGAGCCACAGGCTCCATTCGCTGGCGCCCACGGCGGCGAGCCAGAGACGATTCATCGGCGCTTTGACGGCGATCCACAGCGTCAGGAAAGACGCCACTGTGCTGCACACGAGCGCCAGGATGAGAAAGATGAGCCGTAGCATAGTATTCTATCCGTCGCCCGTCACATCGTCTCCGGTACCCGTGTGGTCAGCTGGCGCCATGTCAGAGGAGCGCTGCCATCGTCGAGGCGCACCATTGAGATGCAGCCGGGCGAAGGGCAGACGAGATAGCAGAGATTGCAGCCGACGCATTCAGGTTCATCAACTATCGGAAAACGCTTGCCCTCAATCTCCGTGAAGGGAATGCACTGGTGCGCGCCGTCTTCGCAGGCGATGTGACAGAGGTTGCACTGAATGCAAAGGTTGTGGTCAATCCGTGCGACGGTTTTATAGTGGAGATCGAGATTACCCCAATCCGTGACGCGCGGCACGCTCCGCCCGATGATGTCGCGGACGCTCGTGAAGCCTTTATCATCAAGGTAATTCGACAGTCCATCGATCATATCTTCGACGATGCGGTAGCCGTAGTGCATCACCGCCGTGCAGACCTGCACGGTCGTTGCGCCGAGCAGCAGAAACTCGGCCGCGTCGCGCCATGTCCCGATGCCGCCGATGCCGCTGATCGGGACGTTGATCTGTTCGTCGCGCCCCAGCTCTGAAACCATATTCAAAGCGATCGGTTTGACGGCCGGGCCGCAGTATCCGCCGTGCGCCGCCATCCCGTTGACGTTCGGGTGCGGGATCATCGTCTCCAGATCAACGCCCATCACCGAATTGATCGTATTGATCAGGGAGATAGCGTCGGCGCCGCCCTGCACGGCCGCGCGCGCCGGAGGCGTAATGCTCGTCACATTCGGCGTTAATTTGACGATCACCGGCAGGCGCGTAGCCTCTTTCACCCACCCTGTGACCAGGCAGGTATACTCGGGCACCTGTCCCATCGCCGCGCCCATGCCGCGCTCGCTCATCCCGTGCGGGCAGCCGAAATTAAGCTCGACGCCGTCAGCGCCCGTGTCTTCGACCTTTTTGGCGATCTCGTGCCACGCCTCGCGCTTCGATTCGACCATCAGCGAGACGATCACCGCGTGCTTCGGATACTTACGTTTGCATTCGCGGATCTCTCTGAGATTGACGTCGAGTGGGCGATCCGTGATCAGTTCGACGTTGTTGAGCCCCATCATGCGTTGCGGGCCGAGATCGACCGAAGCAAGACGAGAACAGACGTTGATGATCGGCTCGCCCAGCGTTTTCCACACCGCGCCGCCCCACCCGGCGTCAAAGGCGCGCTCCACCATCGAACCCATATTCGTCGGCGGCGCCGACGCCAGCCAGAATGGATTAGGCGATTCGATGCCCGCGAAATTAACTTTCAGATCCGCCATAAGATTTAACCCCCAACTCTCCAGCTGATGCTGCCGGGCTGTCGTAAGCGGCCGGCAGCGCCGCCGGCATCTCGCCCGCAATCTTTTCGATAAATGGTAGGCGCGTCCCCGCAAACTCGACGTGTTCGCCGCTCAGTGCCTGGTGAATGCCCTGCGCCGCCAGTTTCCCGGCCTGCGCCGCATCCACGGCTTCGCGCCCGCCGTTGACACAGTCGCCGCCAGCGTAAAACTTCG
>JANOGZ010000412.1:0-1398 GCA_031406255.1 Pyrinomonadaceae bacterium
GCGTGACTTCCATGAATGGCAGTCGAACCGTATCAAGATGGGGGATCAAACGCTTGTAAACTTTCCCCGGCAGGGCGGCAAGCAGATGGTTCTGGATTGGCGGCGGTCGAGACTGATTGGGCACCTGGCGCGCTCCTTGACTGTAGCCTGTGATGAAACCAGCAGACGGCACAAGGAGTTGTTTCGCAGTCAAGTCCTGATGTCGAGAGATGAATTCTAAAAGAACAGGTACGCAAATGTACTCGATCTGATCTAATTCGTCTGTGCTCCAGCACACATATAGAGGGTATAATCCCGGAAGCGAACAGTGAAAAGGAGGTTTTCCGCACTCATGTCCCAAACATCGCTGGCGCCGGTGGAAAACCGGTTGCTCGCCAGGCTTCCCGGAGAAGAGTATGAGCGTCTCCTGCCTCACCTGGAGCAGATTTCCCTTGCGCTCGGCGAGGTCATCTACGAATACGGCGGGCAGCAGAGCTACATCTATTTTCCGACCACCGCCATCATCTCTCTGCTCTACATGATGGAGAACGGCTCATCAGCCGAAATGGGGGTCGCGGGTAACGAGGGGTTGGTCGGCATCGCCCTCTTCATGGGAGGCGATACCGTGCCCAATCGCGCCGTCGTGCAGAGTGCCGGAGATGCCCTCCGGATGGAAACGAAGGTGCTTCAAGATGAGTTCGCACGGGGCGGCACGTTTCAACGATTGTTGCTGCGCTACACGCAGGCGCTGATGACGCAGATGTCACAGACCGCTGTCTGCAACCGTCTGCACACGGTCGAGCAGCAACTGTGCCGGTGGCTGCTACTGAGCCGTGACCGCTTGACGACGGATGAGTTAGTCATGACACAGGAGCTGATCGCCAATATGCTGGGTGTGCGCAGAGAAGGCGTCACGCATGCGGCGCAGCGCCTGCAAGAGAATGGACTGATTTCTTACGTCCGCGGTCACATCACGATCCTTGACCGGCGCGGCCTGGAAGTGGCCGTCTGCGAGTGTTACCGGGTAGTCAAAGACGAGTACGACCGCTTGCTCGTCTGAGCGCCTCCTCTCATCGTTTCCTCACTTCCCGTATAAGTGTGCTACTCGCACAGACGGTCTTTCCCGGCGCAGCACGGCGAAGCCGTTCTCACCGCCGAGCACACCGTCGCCGAAGACCAGCGACCAACGTTGCTCTGGCAGCATCTCGAAAGCGCGTTCTGCTGATTCTGCTTCCCTGCCGTTCCACCCCTCTTCACGGAGGATGGTGGTGATGATGTCGCGTACCGGCGACTCATCATCTATCACTAATGCTTGCATACGCTCTCTTGCGGCACGAGAAATGCGTAAGAAGTAGATGAGGACTGCTTCAAATGCCTCTTTCCATGTGTCGGGGGCGGTAGTGGGGCGATATACACCAC
>JANOGZ010000498.1:0-4402 GCA_031406255.1 Pyrinomonadaceae bacterium
GAGCAGAGAACGACACCGCGTTTCTCAAGCTCTTGAAACAACATTGCGCAAATTTAGCTCCTCTGTTCGAGCCGTCTCGTGAAAAGGCGGCGTGGGCGAGCTTGTTAAGGGAATTGTCTCGGCGCGAGAAAGCGGCACGGAAGAGTCTGTGAAAGTCTCCTTCTAAATGGAGAGGCCATTGCTGCAACACTGCCCTTCGGGGTCGCCGCCCGAGGGGAGCTACCGTACGGCCTCTCCTCGCCTCAATTAATTCCTGCAAAACTACCGATAAAACTGTCAACAAATGTACACATACAAAGACAGCTGATGTCTTCTCGAGAAGACATCAGCTGTACTTCATGGATATAAAGCCATGATTTTTTACATAACAAGTACGGGTAAGCTCGAAATAGTAATCGGCATGAAAATTGCTGATTGTGCGGATGAGAGATGAATTACCGCGCGTTAACCAGAGACTGTGCGGTACCTGGTTGAATCTAAGAAAGTAATTCAACATAGAGCGCAAAAGGACACTCTCAAAGGATACTCACCCCTCTCTTCTGTGCGTTTTCCTCATTACCTCTGAAGGCACCACTCGATAACGGAGAAAACCTCATGCAAATCCGATCCGGTTCAGTTTTTTTCCCGCGAGGGCGAGGCTCCGGCCCGCGAACGGCCACGCAAACCTTCATATTCCCCCGCGACGTGGAGCGTGCCGTCGCGGGTCTCACGGGCTACTCCGTCGGGTTCGCAGGAGGAGACGACCATCATCTCGGTAACCTGGATATACGAACGGATATTCAAACGGATCGCAATGTGGCCATCGTCACCGCTACTCTGGGTTTGCGCGACTGGTCAGGCAGTTGGGATGACGATTACGAGGGCACCGTCCAATTTGCCGTCCTCGCCGACCTTGTTTCGGCGACCGGTCCGACGACCCCTTCGCGCGCCGACCTGGCGGTTACGGGCCTTGAGATCAACCAGGCCATTCAGCACTTCCGCAGTTTTCAGCACCTCGATGGCCCGAATGTCCGGCCGGACAACTCGATTCGTTTGATCGCGAGGAAAAACACCGGGGTCAGAGTGTACGTTGACTACGATTTGAACTCCGGACTGCCCCGGATCTTCACCCTCTCGGGGACGCTCGAAGTGATGACATCGGTCGGCTCTACCACGATCACGCTGAGCCCGGTGTCAATCATCTCGCCGCGCCGCGATAATCAGATTAACCGCGCGGACGCCGGTCATACGCTCAACTTCGTGATCCCCGAGGCGTGGTGCCAGGGTGAGCTGACCCTGCGCTGCTGGGTATTTGATTCAACATCCCCCGACCTGCAGCGCTCCGCAACATTTCAACGCACGATCCGGTTCGAGGACGTGGCGCCGCTCCGTATCTACGGCGTCGGGGTGCACTACACGGGACAAAGTATGGATCTCGCCGCCCCGACGCAGACGCAGGTCATGCAAACCTTCTCGTTCGTCGAGTCGACATATCCGGTCGGCGAGGCTTTGCTCACCGGGTATTCGACGATTGATTTCGATGAAGACATGAGAGCCAACATCGATGACGGGTGCGGCGACGGCTTTGGCACGCTCCTCGACCGGCTGCGCGACATGCGCGGGTCCTCGACTGACATCTACTACGCGGTTCTTCCCAGCGGTATTGACAGCGGTTCGGTCGGCGGCTGCGGCGGAAGAGGTGCCGGAGCGGGCTTTATCGGCGGCGGCGCAACGGCGGCGCAGGAAATCGGGCACGCCTTCGGCCTCGATCATGCCCCCTGTGACAGCGAGAGCCGCTGCGGTAATCCGTCCGACCAGGACTCGAATTACCCGCAATATAACGGTTTCGCTTCCGACAGCATCGGCGAGTTCGGCTATGATCCGGCGACCAACAGGGTCTTCGATCCGGCAAACGCCTTCGATTTTATGGGCTACTCCGGGCCGAACTGGGTGAGCCCGTATACCTACACACACCTGATGAGTCAGTTCCCGGCGACGAGCGGTATCACGACGATGTCGCTCAAGCAACTGCGCGCAGCGGCGCCGGCCGCTTCGGAGGCGGATCGGAACGGGTCGCGGCGCGCGGAGGGTGAGCGCCGTCCGGAATGGATTCGCGTGCAGATGCCGAAGCTTTTTCTCGGGCTGTCTATTGATCGAGATCGTTCAGTCGTGCGACGACCCTCCTTTCACTTCCCGGCGTTTTCGGCGCGTCCGTCAGGCCGCTCAAGCGGGTTCACCGTGGAGTTGTTGGATGAAGCGGGAAAAGTGCTCACGTGCCAGCCGCTGTACGATGAGTGCAAACATTGTCGCGCCGGCTGTTGGCCGAAATCCTTCCGCGAAGTCATCCCCTTCTATTCTGAAGCGAGAAAGCTGATCGTCTGGGAGGGCACAGACAAAATATATGAGGAAGATATCCCGACCCCTCCGCTCGTCAAAGTGACCTGCGAATATGTTCAGGCAGAAAACGAGTTTGAGGTCAAGTGGATGGCCACTGATGCAGGCGGGGAGGGTGCCGAACTCTGGTACCTCGTGCAGTGGCAGGACGGCGAAGATACGTGGCGGGGCGTAGCGCCCCGGACTCAGGATCTTTCAATCAGGATTCCGGCAAAACTGATTGGCAGACGTCGGCCGGAACTCTCAATTCGTGTGCTGGCGACTTCGGGTATCGCCACCGGCGTGGGCACCTGCACCATACAGTTACGCAAGACGGAGATACCGGGACAAGATATTGTTCCTTTGGGAGAGATGGTGAACGGCGCGGGGACGCCTTCGATTCTTCAGGTCGCCGTGATAGATGAGGACGGAGGGTCAGTGCCGGCCCCGGATTTGGCCTGGTATGACGATCGAGGAACAGAGATCGGAAGAGGCCGTTCAATCGATCTCAACACGCTCCGGGAAGGGCAGCATGTAGTTAAAGCCGTGGCCCTCGGACGAGGGCGAGAGGCGGCCGAGAGGAGTTGGCTCGTCGAGCGACGAGCAGATGGCACCCTTGATGCGAAGGCGCTGCCCAACAGTAGACACCGTGGCGAGTATGATGACGAGCATGAGCATGCTAAAGGCCCATGCGATGTGCAGCCCCACAGTCATAAGAATAACCGGTAGATTGAATGGAGGATTTATGCAGATCAGAACAGGCAGCATCACGTTCGGCACTTTTGAAAATAGCGGCCCACGATCGAGCTTCAGCGACGTTACCTTTCCTTCGGCGCTGAGTCAGGCCACAGCTATCCTTACGGGCGTGAGCGCGTCGTTCTCCCCGTCTGATGGCGATCACCACCTGGGCAATTTAGACGTGCGACTCAGCACGACGGTCAGCGGCGCGACCGCGCGCGTGACGGCGACTTTCGGCCTCAGAGACTGGTCCGGTAACTGGGACGATAAATACGAGGGGCAGATCTTTTTCGCCGTCATTGGCGAGTAGAGGTGGGTTATCTGATCGGTGTACGCATCCTACAGATGACGGATGAAGAGCGGGGGCTTTTAATCAGGAAAATCATCGCGCTCGGCTCCCGCTAACACTATCTGCAGCGGGCGACGAAGAAAGGCAGCGAGGAATGGGCGAAGAACTCGGCAATGAACAACACGATGTGAACGAAGTTAATGAAGAGATCAGGCAGCTGGACCACGAGTGGGGCGCGGCCCTAGCGCGGAATGATCTGGAGGCGCTCGACCGTATTATGCCGGACGGCTTTACCTATACGGACACTTTCGGCGAAGTGCTTAATAAGTCGGAGTTTCTCAAGGTTATCAAAAGGGGCGAACTGACGTTCGAGATCCTCAAGCGTGAAGATGCGAAATTGAGCGTCCACTGGAACACGGCCCTCGCGACCGGTAGCGATACGGTGCGCAGCATATACAAAGGCCGGGACGTGAGCGGTCAGTACCGCTTCACCAATGTCTACGTCGAGCAGGGTGGTCGCTGGAAGGTCGTCTCCTCACAGGTGACCCAGGAGCCAGCGTTTCTGCAGAAGATGAACGCAGTTGAGCGGCAGAAGAGGCATGCTACTTACTTTTAAAGGTTGTGTTGCAGCAATCAGTTTTCGGATTATACTCATCCCGCTCTACTTACCTCATGACTACCCAGGACCATTCTCGTGAAGCACAACACCTCGTCCTTCAAGCGGCGCCACTACGCGCCGGATGTCATCTTGCTCTGCGTCCGTTGGTACTGCCGTTACTCGCTAAGCTACAGAGATCTCGAGGAGATGATGCGTGAGCGTGGACTGAGCGTGGATCAGGTCACCATATTTCGCTGGGTACAGCGCTACGCTCCGGAGATCAACAAAAGGCTGCGGCAACACCTCAAGCTCGCCGGGGCCTCATACCGCATTGACGAGACCTACATCAAAGTCGGCACTCTTTAGAGGAGGCTATAGTAGCGCTCTACTTTACTAATTAAGTTATAGGCTTCTACGGGGACCTC
>JANOGZ010000518.1:0-2855 GCA_031406255.1 Pyrinomonadaceae bacterium
AGGCAGCTGCATCCGTTCTACTGGGCTGATTTCATCCAGTCGGGCGAGTGGGCTGATCTGGATGGTAAGAGATGAAATAACGAGCACAGATGAAAAGGATTAACGAGGTGTTTTTACAAACTAGAGCGCGGGTATTTATTGAGAAGAGCCTATTCCTGGTGCTCAGTGTGGCATGGGTTTGTGCTTCGGCAAGTGGCGACATCGGCACTCATGCAGGTTCTGCTGCGGCGAGTGTGACGAGGCATCAAAGCAGCGCGACCCGCAGTGAGCAGGAAGAGACGGCGCTGGAGGTGGGCATGCCGATCGTGCGCGAACTGGGTGGCGTGCAGGAACACGGCTATCAAATCAGACTGGGCGAGGGCGAGTACGCAAGCGTAGTTATCGAACAGCGCGGGATAGATCTGGTCGTCCAGCTGCTCGGAGCGGATGGCAAATCAATCGCCGACTTCGACAGTGAAGTCAGGAATCAGGGCGAAGAAAAAATAGAGCTGGTGGCGGCGGCGGCTGGAAGCTCTCGTCTGCTCGTTAAGGTGAAGTACCCGAGACTTCCAGCGGGACGCTATGAGATTCGATTGAGTGAAGTGCGTAATGCTACCGAGGAAGATCGTTTGCTGTACGAAGCGCGCAGACTGGAGACGGCATCCAGGCAACTGTGGGGCGCCGGCAAATATGCGGACGCGCTCCCGCCAGGCGAAAAAGCGCTGGAGCTGCAGGAGCGCAGATGGGGCGCAGAGCATCCTGAACTGACATATCCTCTCCTCAACCTCGCCGCTATCAACTATTTCAAAGGTGATTACACAAAGGCTCAGGCGTTTTGCCAGCGCGGGCTGACGATCGCTGAAAAGGCTCTGGGGCCAGAGCATTGGCGGGTCGGGCGATTACTTCACAACCTCGCCATTTTCTCCGTTCCCACAGAAGACGCGGCGCGTCTCGAGTCGTTGTGTCAACGCGCCCTGGCGATTCAGGAAAAGGCTTTGGGTGAAGACCATCCTTTGATTTCTTCGACTCGGGTTGAGCTGGCCATTCTTTATCGCAAGAAAGGCGACTTCGGGCGCTCCGAGCCCCTCCTTCAACAGGCGTTGATGGTGCAGGAGAAGGTGTTAGGGGAAGAGCATAATAGCTTTGCCAGTACGCTTGGCAGCCTCGCCGGTTTGTACCGCGAGAAGGGCGATTACGCCAAAGCCGAGCCGCTTTATCAACGCTCGCTCGCTATTCGGGAGAAGACGAACCATCCCTTTCTTGCCCAGGCTCTTAACAACCTTGCCAATCTTTACCGCGATATGGGCGATTACGAAAAGGCTGAGGCGTTGTATCAGCGCTCAATATCAATCAAGGAAAAATCCGTGGGGGCGGATCACGCGGACGTGGCCGATTCCCGTGGCAACATTGCTTTCCTTTATTATGCGCGTGGCGATTATGCGAAGGCGGAGACTCTTTACCTGAGCGCGCTGGCGTCGATGGAGAAAGCGCTGCGGCCGGCTGATCCGAGATTGGGATGGCACCTGAGCTATCTGGCGAACATTTACTTTGCGACCTCCGATTACGCGAAAGCCGAACCGGTCTATCACCGCGCGCTATCCCTTCTGGAGACGGCTATCGGAACAAACTATTATCATCTCGCCGACATTCTGGTTAATCTGGCTCAAATGTCTGCGGCGCAAGGCAGGCTCGCCGAGGCCGTCGCCTATCAAGCGCGGGCTAACGCCATCATCGAACATAATCTTACTCTCAATCTCGCCATCGGCTCCGAGCGCCAGAAGCTGGCCTATCTCGCCAGGTTGCCGGAACAAATAAACCAGACTGTTTCGCTGCACGTCCGCTTTGCGGCTGACGACCCCGTGGCGCGTGAGTTGGCCGCCACCACCGTTCTGCAACGCAAAGGGCGCGTGCAGGATGCGCTGTCTAATAGCCTCGCCTCGTTACGCAGCCGTTTCGGCGCAGAGGATCGGGCGTTGTTGGATAAGTTGAATGACACGACAGCGCAACTGGCGCGTCTGGTTCTCACCGGGCCGCAGGGCACGTCTCTCGCTGATAACCAGAGACCGATCAAAGCTCTCGAAGAACAGCGTGAAAAACTCGAAAGCGAAATCAACAGCCGCAGCGCGGAGTTTCGCTCGCGGAAGCAACCCACCACGCTCGACTCGATACGCCGTGCGATCCCCGAGGACGCGGCGCTGATCGAGTTCGCAGTCTACCGCCCGCTCAATCTGAGAGCGTCGAATGATCGAACGGCACGCGGCGAGCCGCGCTACGTCGCCTACGTCATCCGCAATCAAGGCGAGGTGCGCTGGACGGAGCTCGGCGTGGCCAAAGAGATCGACGGCGCGGTTGATGGCTTGCGCCAGGCCCTGGGCGATCCACAGAGCAGAGACGTGCAAAAACGCGCACGTACCGTTTATGAGAAAGTAATGCAGCCCGTTCGGGCCCTAACGGGCAACGCCACACAACTGCTCGTCTCGCCTGATGGCGCGCTCAACCTCATCCCTTTTGAAGCGCTGGTCGACGAACAGGGGCGTTACCTGGTCGAAGGTTACGCCTTCACCTACCTGACGAGCGGGCGCGACCTGCTGCGAATGCAGGTGGCGCACGAGGGCACGGGCAAGCCGACGGTGGTTGCCAACCCGTCGTTCGGCGAACCCGTCATGCCGCAGAGAGCCAGAGCCAGGGCGACACGGAAACCGGCTCCGCCCGGCGGCAGGCGCCTGAGGAGCGAGACGGCCGCGCGCACTCTGTCCGAGGTTTACTTCGCGCCGCTCGGTGGCACGGCGCAGGAAGCGCGCACGATCCAGACGCTCTTCCCCGAAGCGAGTTTGTTGACCGGGGCGCGGGCCACCGAATCCGCGCTCAAGGAGGTT
>JANOGZ010000520.1:0-2072 GCA_031406255.1 Pyrinomonadaceae bacterium
ACGCTGTAGGCGTTGGTCTGAATCTGATATTCGGCGACCGCTTCCGGGACTACCGGCGTCGTCTGAATGGTGACGCTGATATCGTTATTATCTGATCCGTCAATCGTGAAGTTGTTGTTGCGCGCCCGCTGACCGTTGGCCGAGATGCCCGATGAGCCGGGGCCGCTGAAAACATTCGGCGAGAGGAGCGCGAGATTGTTGACGATGCGGCCAATCGGGAGTTCTTCTGCCTGTCGCGCCGTCGCCGTCAGGCCGACCGTCGCGCTGGTCTTATTGAGCGTGATCGCTTCGGTCTGGGCGGTGACGTCCACCGTCTCGATGACGCCGCCGACTTTGAGCGCGGCGTCGAAAGTGGTCTCGTTCGCCGCTTGCACCATTACTTCGCGGTTCTCGACGCTTCCGAAACCGCCCTTCGAGATCATCACCGTGTACGTTCCCGGCTCGAGCGCGCCGACACGATAGAACCCTTCCTCATTGGTCGTCGCGTCTCTTGTCTGATTGGTGCTGGGATTCGTGATCTTGACCTCGGCGCCGGAAACGATCGCTCCCGATTCATCGCGGACGGTGCCCGAAACAACGCCGCGCGTGAGCTGGGCCTGTAAAGACATCGGCAGCAGGAGCAGCGCCAGAAAAGCCATAACAGGGATGACTCCCAATTTGAAGCCTAATAATTCTCTCTTCATTTTTCCCTCCAAAGCGATTGGTTGAAAGCTCGACGGATCAGAAAACGGAACAGATAAGGTGGCTGAACCTTCGTGTAGTTTCGACGGCCCAGGGGTACGACTTCGCGGTTTAAATTGTTAAGGCAAGACTGATGCCAGCTAACTCCCTGACTGCAAAGCGACAATTTCCCGGCTTTTATGAGGAAGAATGGATTTCACAAAGTGCGGATTTCCAAATTTATGTAACTTTTTACGAATTTTTGGATAACGCGCCTGTGACAGATGCAGTGCCCTCCCAGGGCTTACGGCCGAGTCGCTGACGGCTTGTCGGATAAAATCGTCGTTTCGGAATTGCCGCGCGAGCCGAACGCCCGCTTCGCGTCAGGAAGCGCGTGAGCGCGAGCGAAGTCATCACGCGTGGATGGAAAGCGCGAGTTGTCTGTGGAGTTCTACTGCACGCTCTCGGGTCGGCGTTGCGGAAGCCGGGCGCACGGAAGTCGTTCTTGCCGGGGCTGCCGGGCACGACGTCGGACCCCGGAATGAACGGCGCGACGAACCGCCCCGTCCCGTCAAGCGGACTGTGGAGGCCGCGCGCGAGAACCGCTTGTCGAGGTTGACGAGGGCGGCGGTGTGGTTAGCCTCTGCGCGCTTGCCGCAATCTGAGCACGCGAGCCAACTGAAGGTGTCAGCAACGCGGCGGGCGTTCCAAAATTATGGAAGCGCGTTCTCGACCGAGATTCAAAAAACCATAGGGCTAATCCAAATTCAGCAAGATTTCATCGCCTTCGTTTTCCCCCGCCCGACCTCCTCCAATTCATCCACCGATAGTTGTCACACATGCTGACTGACGGCACGATGCTTGCCCCTACGAACTAATGAAAGCAGCCTGTCAATAATTTGATATCGCGCACGGCTGATCAGTTCCATTTTTTTGGAAGGGCATAAGGCTCGACCCGCTATTTAGCGGAACACTTCTTACCCTTATGTAAAAAGTGTCCCTGGACTTTTAACGCTCAAGGTTTGGCGTGTCACGGGCTACCCGCTGCATGCCAAATGCAAAATGGTTTCTTATTTTCGAGGAGGCAAGTCTAATGCGTTCATTTAGCCCACCAGCAACCGGGCTGCCCGACACAGACGGGCAGCGCTTTTGGCCGCGGTTTATCGTCGCAATGTGCTGCGTGCTCATGGCGACGACGCTCACGCTCGCGCAGGGCACCCGTGGAAACATCCGCGGCAAGGTCACAGATCCGAATGGTGCTATTGTCTCGGGCGCGACAGCCCGATTGATCGATGCGGCGAGGGATCAGGAGATCCGCACCGTTCAGACCAACGAGGATGGTGAGTACCAGTTTCTCGAAGTCGAGCCCGGCACCTACACCATCGTCATTGCATCCGGAGGTTTCTCCGACG
>JANOGZ010000554.1:0-2924 GCA_031406255.1 Pyrinomonadaceae bacterium
GGTCGGACTCGTACTGTTGTTCGCCGCCTACAGACTCTGGTTACATGCGAGCGAGGAGAACGCCGCGGCGCCGCGGTTGCCGCCGGTGTCCGTGGGGCTCCTGACGGGCGCGGGGTTGGGATTGCTGTCCGGACTGACGGGAGTTGGCGGCGGCATCTTCTTGAGTCCGCTTTTGCTGTTGATGCGTTGGGCCGACGTGCGCCGAACGGCCGCGGTGTCGGCGGCGTTCGTTCTCGTCAACTCCATGGCCGGGCTGGCGGGTAACATCAGCAGCGTCGGGCGTTTGCCTTCCGCCATCTACGCCTGGGGGGTTGCCGCCATCGTCGGCGGGACGATCGGCTCCGAGCTTGGCCGGCGTCGCTTTGCGACTGTCACCCTGCGGCGTCTGTTATCGGGAGTTCTCATCATCGCTGGCCTGAAGCTGATCTTCAGGTAGGACACCCCACGTGTCGGAATCCGCGCCATTAAGAAACATTCCTTGTAAGCGTAAAGCAGTCAGCGCTCAGCTTTCAGTTAACATAAAGAAGAGCGCGCCGTGGCGCCCAAAGATCGACACCACCCATGACCGGCTGACCGCTGATGGCTGATGGCTGAACGCTTACAAAAAATCACAAACCCGCCTGATCCCACTTGCGGATCACCTCGCCGATCAGATTTGCCATCTTGTCCGTGACCTTGGTGAAATATTCATCGGCCTTCTGCTGATCGAATTTGGGATAGCCCTGGCCCGGTTGATAGAGGCCGATCGAGGAAGGAAACGGCGCGGCCGACCACGTGCCGGGCGCCGGGTAAGGAGTCGCCAGTTCGTCTTTGTACCGTTCCGGATGAACGAGAGTCGGATCGATCGCCTGGATGAAAGCGGTTTCATTCCAGCCGGCGTGGCCGCCATCTTCGCCGAAGACCTGCTTGGTCACATCCGAAGCGTAGGACCACCAGTTGATGACGAGCGTGCGAACGCGGCGCTCGGCGGCGACCTCAGCGGCCACCGCATTGAGCACCGCCGTCTGTGGCCCGCCGTGACCGTTCAGAATAATGATATTCCGAAAATTGTTCTTGGCGAGCCCTTCCAGGATTTGCTTGACGAAGGGGCGGTAAGCCGCTTCTGAAATCTGAAAAGCGCCGGGGTAAGCTTCGAGGCTGCCCGTGATTCCGTAAGGCAGGGTCGGCGCGATCATCGCGTTGACGCGGCGCGCGATGCGGCGCGCGATGGCGGTGGGAGCGGTATTGTCCGCCCCGTTATTGGCGACGCCATGCGGCTCGAGCGTCCCCGTCGGCAAGAGCACCGTCTGGACGCGCGACGGCACCGCCTCGCGAAATTCCATCCAGTTGATCCGCTCCATCTCGCGCGTCGAGACCACATCTTTCTGCGGCGCGCTGGCGGCGGCGGTCTGCCCGGCGACCGGGTACGCCGGGAGCAACCCGGACACGACGAGAAAGACGAGAATAAATATTCTGTTCATCATCACCTCAAATTATTGGCCGCCTCAGGGGGCCTCTGGCAGGAGGGCATCAGTTAAGGTCTTCGCGCGTCACGCCTTCGATCTTCAGTATGAAATCCGCGCCGTAAGCACGCGAAGGCGTCTGAAATCCTTCCGGGGCATGTTCCTCTCTGAGAAGGCGCTCGACGATCGCCAGTGTCGTCAGCGCCGTCAGCGTATAAGCTTCCGGGCAGCGCAGGCGTGAGACCCTTCTCTGTCCCGAAGCATCCGTCACCTCTCCCCACACCGTGCTCTCGCCGCGCGCGCGCTCCGCATCGTTCGCGCCCGCCGGTTGCGCATCAATCCTCGCTTTGAGAAAACTTTGGACTACGGAGGAGCCGAGTAACGCTCCGAAGGGGCGGCTCGCCATCATCATCCAGCGCGCACTGGTCGGCAGGGCCGCATAAACCTCGATGTTCGGAATGCCCGTGCTGTGATAAGCGGTGGAGACATCGCCCCATGGAATAGTCGTGGCGCTCACGGGCCCGTTCCCGAAATCAATCTCTCGTGTTTTCCAGGCGGCGGGGACCGGCGTGAGACGTCCGTCGCGACGGATGAGGCCGCCGCGATTGATGTTTTCAACCATCGTCGTCGCGGTTCCGTGCGACACGCGCCCCAGCACCTGTATGGCGAGCGCGAGGCGCGTCGCGCCCGGCAATCTTGATTTGAGGTGCGCGGCGAGGCAATCCGATGGCACCACATCAAAGCCCGCGCCGGGCAGGAGCATCACGCCGGCACGCCGGGCTTCGCCGTCGCGCGCCGCCAGCGCTTCAAAGACTTCGATCTCGCCGGTGATGTCCAGATAATGCGTTTTCGTTCGCAGGCAGGCATCGGCCATCCGCCTGGAAGTATGTGAGAAAGGCCCCGCGCAGTGGAGCGCGACCGGCACATCGACAAGCGCCGCCTCGAGCGCCGTCGTATCCTCCAGTGGAAAACAGCGATGGGCGAGGCCCAGTTTCGCCGCCTGCGGCATGATCTTCGCGGGATCACGGCCCGCCAGCACGGGACGCAGACCGCGCTCGACCGCCGCGCGCGCGATCAACGCTCCGGTGTAACCGGTGGCTCCGTAGAGGAGAAAGTTTGATTCCATCTTTTAGTTTCGACGGCGAGGCGCGCGCGAGTGTAGCAGTGGTCAACAGAAACCTGTCGACCTTAAAAGAGCTTTCCGTCGTCGCGTCCGAGCATGGCGGCCCGCACCAGCGGAATCGGCGGGCCACCATAGGTGAGAAACTGATCATGGAAAGCGCGCCACGCTTCTCTTCCTCCGCGCGATGCGGTCCAATCCTCACGCAGCTTTCTGATCATCAGTTTACCCATCGTGTAATTAAGATAGGCGGGATCGAAGGTGCCGCGCGCCGCCTGCTGCCGCGCCGTGCCGGCATCCTGATAGCCGCTCTCACGAAACAGTTGTTCGGATTCGGCCACCGTCATGCCGCGCGCGTGCAT
>JANOGZ010000563.1:0-5799 GCA_031406255.1 Pyrinomonadaceae bacterium
CTGCAAATATACCGCTCGTTCGAAAGTCTGGTGCCGCTCAAAGGACGCGCCGAAAACGCTGCTGCTGCTGCGCCGGGGCTGGAGAGATAGAAAGCTAATCGCCATACTGCGGCGAACCGCTCGGTAGCGACTCGTCCTCAAGGAAGCCGGTGCGTGATTCGTCAGCATACTGTAGCTTGTAGAGTCGCCAGTAGAGGCCGCGCGCGGCGAGCAGCTGTTGATGAGAGCCGTGCTCGCGGATCTCGCCGTGATGGAGCACGATGATGCGATCGGCGCGCTGGATGGTCGACAGACGATGCGCGATGACGAGCGATGTCCGGTCGCGCATCACGCGTTCGATCGCCTGCTGAATCAACTGCTCCGTTTCCGTATCAATCGAACTGGT
The DNA here is from genome assembly GCA_031406255.1 of Pyrinomonadaceae bacterium. Classification (GTDB taxonomy): domain Bacteria; phylum Acidobacteriota; class Blastocatellia; order Pyrinomonadales; family Pyrinomonadaceae; genus JANOGZ01. The sequence goes on from JANOGZ010000563.1 coordinate 386, forward strand.
CGCCTCATCGAGGATCAGTAGCGCCGGATCAAACGCGAGGGCGCGCGCGAAACTGATGAGCTGTTTCTGCCCGACCGAAAGGCCCGCCCCGCGCTCCCGCACTCCCGCCTCGTAGCCTCCCGGCAGCCTCTCAATAAAACGATCGGCATGGACTTCGCGCGCCGCCCACGCGATCCGCTCGGAGGTTATCTCCTCGCGGCCCAGGCGGATATTACTCTCTACCGTGCCGCTAAAGAGGAAAATGTCCTGCAGGACGACCGCAAAATTTTCGCGGAGGGACCGGAGCTCCCAGTCGCGCACGTCAACGCCATCCAGGAGAACGCGCCCGCGTTGGACGTCATAGAAGCGCATCAGGAGATTCGTGACCGTCGTTTTGCCTGATCCCGTATGGCCGACGAGCGCGACCGATTGACCGGGTTCGATGGTAAACGAAACATCCTTGAGCACCCAGTCTTCATCCTTATAGGCGAACCAGACATCCTGAAATTCGATCCGGCCGGCGGCGCGCCCCGTTTTCAGGGGAAGGGCGGGCGTCGTGATCGCCACCGGCAGATCGAGCGTTTTGAAGATGCGGTGCGAGGCGACCATCGCCGCCTGCAGCACGTTGTATTTGTCGGAGATGTCGCGGATCGGCTGAAACAGTTGCTGCGAATACTGAATAAAAGCGACGAGCGCGCCGAGCGAGAGAACTTCGCTGAAGGGCGTATTCTGCATGACCCGCGAGCCGCCATACCAGATGATCAGGGCGACGCCCACCGCGCCGATCAAATCAACCAGCGGAAAGAAAACGGCGTAGTAAAAGATCGTCTCGATGTGAGCGCGGCGGTGGTCGTCGTTGATGTCGTGAAACTGCCGGAGCGATTTGGCCTCACGATTGAATATTTGCACGGTCTGCGCGCCTGATAAGTGCTCCTGCAGAAAAGCGTTGATGCGTGCGATCCGTGTCCGCACAAGGTCGTAGCCGCGCCGCGCGTGCTGGCGAAACCACGTCGTGGCGGCGAAAAGCAGCGGTACGGTGACGAGGGTGACGAGCGTCAGACGCCAGTCCATCCAGAGCATGATGCCGACGATGGCAAAGATCATCACCACATCGCCGAGCACATCAATCACGCCGGAGGTGAACAGCTCATTCAGGGCATCAACGTCGGACGTCAAACGCGTCATGATGCGCCCGACCGGATGGCGGTCGAAATAGGCCACTTCCTGATGCTGGAGTTTGTTGTAAAGCTCGCTGCGCAGGTCGTACATCACGCGCTGACCGACCGTTTCCAGCAGCACGGCCTGGGCATAAGAAAAGATAAACGTCAGCAACAGCACGACCAGGAAGCCGAGCGCCAGCCACTTCAGCCCCGTCAGATCGCGCGGCAGGATGTACCAATCAATCGCGTACTGGGTGAATTTCGGCTGTGTGATGCGCAGCGCGTTGAGCACCAGCGTCAGCACGAGCGCGGGGACGAGGATGCGCAGGTAAGGCTTCAGGTATCCGAGAAGTCGGCGCGCGATCACGAGATCGTAAGCTTTGCCGATCGCTTCCTCTTCATGAAATTGTTTGACCGCCGATGACATGCTCTGAAACTTTCTTTCCCGACCCGGCTACAAAGTTCTCCCGCCCTTTTGCGAAGCGGCGAGCCATAGATCATCCCGGCGCGGCCGGTGAACTACCATGCCGAACACCGCGATGACGAAGAACAAATAAGAATAGCGCGTGCCCGTCAGCAGGTGCGCCAGCAATCCGAAAAGAGCGGCGGCCTCACACAGTGCCAGCGCCGCGATCAGACCGGTCTGCGCGAGCGCGAGATTTTGGCGCTCGATGGATTGTGTGAGAAATCTCTTTTTGAGCGCAAACGAGACGACGATCATCGTCAGGGCGACCGCCAGCAATGCCCACACTAAAACGGGGCCTTCTTCACCGCTCGCCGCGACCGGCCCGACGAATAGCGAGATCAGGAAATAAAACCCGACGGCCATGATAAAAGCAGCCCAGAGGATGAGCATCGTGCGGTACCGCTTTTCCACGCTTGTCTGGACAGGGTTCGGTTGCATCGGCTTGCCTCGTCTCTGGTTCGTGCCCCTCCATGGGGTTGCGGCCTCTTGCTAGCTCGCCGCCAATTCTTCTTCCAGCAGTTGTCGCTCGTACAAGTCTGCATACTCGCCGCCGCGCGCGAGCAGTTCATCATGGGTGCCGCGTTCGATGATGCCGCCTTCGTCAAGCACACAGATCAGGTCGGCATCACGCACCGTCGAGATGCGGTGCGAAACGATCAGACTGGTTCGTTCGCGCATCACGCCGCGCAGCCGCGAGAGAATCTTCTCCTCCGTGTAGGTGTCAACAGCCGATAGCGCATCATCGAGAATCAGAATCTTCGGCTGTCGCAGCACCGCGCGCGCGATCGAGGTTCGCTGCTTCTGCCCGCCCGAGAGTGTAATGCCGCGCTCGCCGACGAGCGTGTCGAATCCATCGGGAAAGCTGCGCACATCCTCGGTCATCCCGGCGATCTCCGCCGCCCATTCGATCTCGGCGCGCGCGGCGCGTTCGACGCCGAAAGCGATATTCTCGGCGAGGCTATCGCTGAACAAAAAAGTCTCCTGCGGCACGTAGCCGATCGCCCCGCGCAATTGCGCGAGCGGATAATCGCGGACCGACACGCCATCAATAAAGACGGTGTCGGGCGGCGCTTCGACGATGCGTGGGATGAGATTCATCAGGGTGGATTTTCCCGTGCCCGTGCGTCCGACAAAGGCGACCGTCTGACCGGCCTCGATCGTGAGGTTAATGCCGCGCAGCACCGGCTCGCCATGCTCGTGATACTGAAAATTAAGGTCGCGAAATTCGATGCGGCCGCGGACGGGTGGCCGCTCGCGAACGCCCGGAAGGTCGGCGATGGCCGGTTCGACGGCGAAAATAGCGTTCATCCGCTTCAGGCTCGCGGTGCCACGCTGGTATAGATTGACGACGTAGCCGAGGGCGATCAGCGGCCAGATCAGGCGCGTGAGATAAAGATTAAACTCCGTGAACTGGCCGACGGTGATCTGGCCGCGCGCGGCGAGCGTGCCGCCGTACCAGATAATGAGAACGAAACCCGTGCCGATCACGAACTGCAGCAATGGACGCATCACCGCGGAGATACGAACCAGGCTGAGATTGCGTTCGGCGTACTGGCGATTCAGATGATCGAAGGCGGCGATCTCGGCGCCTTCCTGCGCGTAGGCGCGCACGACGCGGACGCCCGTGAAGTTCTCCTGCGCACGCGCCGAAATCTGCCCGAAGAATTCCTGAATCTTTTCGAAGCGGACGTGCACCTGCTGACCGAAATATTTCACGGTCAGTGAAACAAGCGGCATCGTCACGAACAGCAGCAACGTCAGGCGGGGGCTGATCCGCAGCATCAGCGGCAGGATCAGCGCGACGACGAAGACCGTCTGCATCGTGTACATGATCATCGGGCCGGCGAGTTGGCGTACCGCTGCCAGATCATTGGTGGCGCGCGCCATCAGATCGCCCGTCCGGTTGGCCTGAAAAAAAGAGAGCGGCAGACGCTGGAGGTGCGCGTAGAAATCCTGGCGCAGATCGTATTCGATGTGGCGCGACATGCCGATCAGAATACGTCGCTGGAGAAACAGGAACAGGCCGCTGATCGCGCTCACGCCCAGTATAGTCAGCGCGTAGCGCGTCAGCTTCTCCCAGGTTACTTCCATACGCAGATCGTCCACGGCGCGCCCGACGAGCAGCGGAACCAGCAGGCCGATTATTACAGAAATAAAGATGCAGAGGATGCCGGTGACAAGAGATTTTTTGTAAGGCCGGAAATAAGGGGCGAATTTTCGTAAGTTCTGCATAACGGAAACTGAAACCGGGCCGCTCCACCGGATCAACCCGACCCTCAGATGAGAGTCGACGCGTCCGTATCATGCGCGATTCTCCCCCCTAAAAGTCAAACGCGCCGGACGTACAGCGCTCCGGAGGCCCGCAAAAGTTTCCGAATTGTAAAGGAAGAAAGTGACGAAAGTGTGGAGCCTGACGAACAGGTAAATCTGACGCGGCCTTTTTACCCGACTTCAGGAAATGACGGAGACGGTAGGCCCGGCGAGCGCTGGCGACTGGGCATCGGCAGCAGTGGGAACAGTTGACAGGGTGCTGTCGATAGCACATATTTCAGGGGTCAAAATTTCAGGGGTCAAAACCGTTTCAGCAAACGCCGCAACGCAAACACGATTGCGCCCCGCGTCCTTGGCTTCGTAGAGGGCGCGGTCAGCGGCGACGACCAGTTCATCGCGCGAATTAGCATGAAGCCCGAACGTTGCGACGCCGAAAGAAGCTGTGATGAAGCCGACGCCCGGCACTTCCATCTTCTCGACGCGCGCCCGGAGGCGTTCCGCAACTTGCTCCGCGTTTTCCATTGTGGTCAGCGGCAGTATTACGGCGAATTCTTCGCCGCCGTAACGCGCGGCGATATCCCCACCGCGTAATTCCTCGCGTATCGCATCTGCCAGGCGGCGCAGCGCTACGTCGCCGGCATCATGGCCGAACTTGTCGTTGACTTTCTTGAAGTGGTCGATATCGAACATGATGAGTGAGACGGGCTGGTGCAGCCGCGTCGATTGTTGCAGTGCACGCTCGAGGTGTTCCTCGAAGGAGCGACGATTGCAACAGCCGGTCAGGGCATCCGTCAGCGCCTGCTGCTCCACCTGCGCGTAGAGGCGCGCGAGTTTGACGGCCACCGCCACCTGATCAGCCACCATACGCATCGTCTGCACTTGCTTCTCCTGCCAGACGCGTGTCGGGTCATCCGAGCGAACCATCATCACGCCGATGAAACGCTCGCCGATGTTAGGCTCATGGTAAATCAGCGGCACCACCACCAGCGGATGCACCCCGGTATCCTGCGCATTGGCCGACTTGCTCCCGTCCTGCACATAAATTTTTAAACGCCCGCTGAGGCGTGTGCTGTAAGCGCTAAGGTCGCCCAGCAGTTCCGTCTGATCCGCCGCGTTTTCATTACCATCACGAAAATAGCAGGGCGTCAGCGGGAGTTGCCCGGGTTCGCCCTCGACCCACAGCGCGCCGTGCTGCGCGTCCAGAGCGCGGCCCACCTCCTTGACGGCGGTCTGCAGAATGCTCGGAAGATCGAGCGAACTTCGGATGGCATCAGCGATGCGGTTGACGGCGGCCTCGCGGTTGGCCTGTTCCTGCATCAGGCGCGCAAGTTTGGTCATGACGGCGACCGTCAATTGCGGGGAGGTCGACTTCGGCATGCATCCGCGAACGGCCATCGAGAAGGCCGACGCCTGAAACGGACGCTCGGCATTAACACGCGACATCAGATATTCGAGCGCCGAATAAACAATATCCGGCTCGAACGTCCAGAACACCTCATCGCCTTCCGAGCCATCTTCCGTCTCGCCGCGCACGGTGG
>JANOGZ010000598.1:0-3274 GCA_031406255.1 Pyrinomonadaceae bacterium
TCTCTCATCTAACCTTTTGCCCCCCCCCTTGTGTAACATGTGCATTGACTCAATCCCCTCCAGCCTTCGCTCCGCTGTGTGGAACGAGCGGAAGCATTGCATCGCTCGCCATCTTCTACGGACGAAGCGGTGGTCTTGCTCTACAATATTAGTAAGGTGTTTCGTGCGGCGTAAGTGACACTCCTGTGGTAACACCTTTTCGTCTTGGGATGAGGAAAAAGCATCAGGATAAGATGCGTGCTTATCGACAGAGATCGAGAACGGCAATCGCCTATGATCAGCCCTCATCATCTTCTTAAAGAATCGTTTTGCCGCGGGAATGTCGCGTTTTGCCGAGAGCATGAACTCGATCGTGTTGCCTTCTTTATCCAGGGCGCGATAGAGATACTTCCACTGCTTGCCGACCTTCACCTATGTTTCGTCAATGCGGTAGGAGGTGCCAGTCATTTTTAGCTGCCGATGAACTCTTTTGTTAATTTCGGGAGCGTACTTCTGGACCTATCTCCAGACAGTTGTATGGTCTAGAGAGAGGCCGCGTTCTCTCATCCGTGTCTTCCAAGTCGCGGGCGAGAGAGCTGATACCTGCAGTACCATCTCACACATAGAAGGATGAGTCCCGGCTCAAAGTGCCGCCACTTAAACGGGTGTGAATTGCGTTTCATCAATAGACCTCATAGGGCTGGCTCGGAGATTTGGAAGGGGGAATTATAACTGAGAGGCCATTGCTGCAACACTGCCGAGTTTACAGTCAGAGCCGTCGGAAAAGATGGAAGGAAAAGATCAACATCTCCGTCTAATATCTGAACTCTAACTTGACAGGCCAAGCCATCTGCCAAAAAGGTTGTTTATGAACAAGCTAATAGCTGCTTCGGTGATATGGGTGCTGGCGGTTCTATCTTCGAGCTGTCAGGCACAACCCCAGCGTAGCGCCCAGTCCCAAGACCCCCGCTTCACGCCCGCCCCAGGCTTCCCACTCAGCATTGGGAGCCGTCCTAATGACATAGCTGTCGCTGACCTGAACAAAGATGGAGAGATGGATGTCGTCACCTGTAATGATGGAGATACGGTGACGGTCTTGCTGGGCAATGGCCGTGGCGGTTTTACGCCTGCGCCAGGCTCACCAATTAATGTCGCCGCACACTTGATTGCAGTCGGCGATGTAAACAATGACCGAAACCCGGACCTCGCCCTCACGCACCATGACAGCTTCGGCGTGGTGGTTTTATTAGGCGCGGGTGATGGTAGATTCGCCCCCGCTCCCGGCTCACCTTTCGCCGCCTATCAAGGCCCCAAGCCACACAACCACGGGCTTGCCCTCAGCAACCTAAACTCGGACGGAAACCTCGACATCACCACGTCTAACCAAGATGCCAACAGTGTGTCGGTCTTGTTAGGCAATGGCAACGGCGGCTTCACGCCGGCTGCCGGGTCTCCCTTTGCCGTCGGACGTGCGCCATACCCTCACGCCATAGGGGATGTGAACAGGGATGGCAACCTCGATATTGTGACCCCGAATGTTGGCAGCAATAACGTGACCGTTTTGCTGGGCGACGGCAAAGGCGGCTTCAAGCCCGCAGTAAATTCACCCTACGTGGTCGCCAGCCGCCCATATTACATCGCCCTCGGGGACGTAAGCGGCGACGCTGTGCCTGATCTGATCACGACCCATGACGACATTAACCTGATGACCACCTTGTTGGGTGATGGTCGTGGAGGATTCACCGCCGCGCCAGCCTCGCCGTTCGACCTCGGGCGTCGTGCTTACAAGCTTGTTACTGCCGACGTAAACAGAGACGCGCGGATGGATCTGGTCATTGGGACCGAGGCCAGCGATTCTGTGACCGTGTTGTTGAGTAATGAACGGGGCGGTTACACACCTGCCGCCGGCTCCCCGTACACGGCTGGAAGAAATCCGCGAGTAGCTATTGGCGATGTGAACAGCGACGGCAAACCCGACATCATTACGGCCAATAACGGGTCTGGTAATATCACCGTCTTATTAGGTAAGTAGTCAGCCCATAAGGACCAGCTCTTACCATCTTTTTCGATTGCCGATCACCGAACGGTTACTGCAGGTGCCTCACTCACCCACATGGACCTCTCCTAAACCCCGCGAGCACCGGGCGGCGATCAGGCAGGAAATGGTGCTCGCTTGTTGGCCGCTGACGGCCCGACTTCAACTGCCCTCAATCCAACAGAGGTGTTTCGATTGACGAGATAGGCATACTCTTCCCTCACATCAGTCGAAAATCAACTACTGCTCGAAGTGCTTCTGGCAATCGACGCGTAAGATCAAGCTATCGGCTAACTTCATCTCCATACCTCCTCACGACAGTCCATTACGGCTGAACAGGGAATTAAGCGACGACAAGGATTAAGGAAACCTGACAGATGCTCTACTACTTGAGCTACCGTGCGGGTCTCCCGCACGACCAGGACTTGCACCTGGAACCCTCTGGTTACAATGTAGTTCCCTCGGCATTCGTCGCGTCAGTCGAAGCTTCAAAGTGACAAGTGTTCGGAAGACTTCCGTGTAGGAGTCGCACCGAACGCACTTCCGGTCTCAAGCCGGACGCTCTCTAACTGAGCCAATGGTATCCTCACAGGCATTCACTCCGCTTCATTACACAAATCGAAAGTTGAAGATGGCGACAAGGAATAGCGAGAGTTCTCGCCCGTAGCTCAAGCGGGCAAGAAGGGATTCGAACCCTTAGCGTCTATGCGCGTGCCATGTACTCCCAACCTGCATTCGCCATCTTCGAAAGTTCCCGCGAGCGGAGCCGACAAAATTTATCGAGATACGGTTTCTACCGTAACAGGGTGGATGTAATCCCGATGAGCATTCGGCTCCGCTCGCGCTCGTTCAAGTTAAAGCGTCACGGCTTCAATGACGCCCACCCAGTGTCCATCGCTTAAGCGACCTTCGGCGAACTCGGCGATCAGACTGAACACACCATCGGAGAAGCCGCCGATGTTGAGGACGTCCTCGCGCTCTTTTGCCTGCGTCGTCGCGTTAGGCTGAACGTCAATGCAGACCATCCGCGCCTGAGGATTGCGCTCCTTAAAGCGCGCCCACTCGGCGAGCGTCTGCGTCGCGCCGCCGCCGAAGCGACCGTAAACGGGCGAGTCGATCCACGATTCGTTATCCGAGACGTAGATCACGAGATCGCCCGTCGCGCGCCGCGTGTTCAGCAGCGTAAGCGGCGCGCTGCAAATCGTGCCGCCGGCGGGCCGCTTCGCCCGCGTCTCGGCGGTCGTCATCACGCTGTCACGC
>JANOGZ010000627.1:0-6690 GCA_031406255.1 Pyrinomonadaceae bacterium
CGATATGGATCGCTCCTCGGCCGATTATATCGGCATGCTCGCCACGGTGATGAACGCGGTCGTCCTGCAGGATGCGCTGGAGAAGGCGGGCGTCTATACACGCATTCTCTCTGCGATCAACATCCCACAAGTGGCCGAGCCGTTCATCCGCCGCCGCGCGATTCGCCATCTCGAAAAGGGTCGCCTCGTGATCTTTGCCGCCGGCACCGGCAATCCCTATTTCACCACAGACTCGGCCGCCGCCCTTCGCGCGCTCGAAATCAAAGCCGATGTGATCCTCAAGGCGACCAAAGTGGATGGGATCTACTCGGCCGATCCGGTCACGAACCCTTCCGCGACGCGTTACGAGTGCATCACTTACCAGGAAGTGCTGGAGCAGCAACTGAAGGTAATGGACGCTTCGGCGATCTCGCTGTGCATGGATAACAAGCTGCCCATCGTCGTCTTTAACATGCTTAATCCGGGCAATATCATGCGCGTCGTGATGGGCGAACAGAGTATCGGCACGCAGGTCAGCATGGAACGAGAAATCGTCAACCCGGCCAGGTAACAGGCGCGTCAGCGACTGGAAAACTTTATCGCTCTCGATGGCCTGTGCCGCCGCCAACTGCCATTTTATAGTAGCTTGGAGAGACGTCTATGAGTGAGAAGGAAGTAATCAAAGACACCCGCCCGCGGATGGATGCGGCCGTCGAAGACTTGCGACGCAAGCTCGCGACTGTGCGCACGGGCCGCGCCGCCGTGAGCCTGCTCGATTCGGTGATGGTCGATTATTATGGAACCCCGACTCCGCTCAATCAGATGGCATCAGTCCACGTCCCGGAGCCGCAATTGCTCACCGTCCAACCGTGGGATCAGACGCAGCTCGGGGCCATCGAGAAAGCCATCCGCTCATCCGATCTGGGCCTCAACCCCGCCAACGATGGCAAACTCGTGCGCGTTCCGATCCCACCGCTGACAGAGGAGCGCCGCAAGCAACTGGCCAAACAGGTGCACGATATCGCCGAAGAACACCGCACCGCGATCCGCATCGTCCGCCGCGATGCCAACGACCGGCTGAAGAAGATGCTCAAAGACAAAGCGATTTCCGAAGACAACGAACGTGACGGGCTTGAGGAAATCCAGAAGCTGACCAATACTTACATCGCCAGAGTTGACGAACTCGCCAAAACCAAAGAGCAGGAGATACTGAACGTTTAGAGCTTCAACAGGCTGGCCCTTCGGCCATCCCGGCCCGTCTTATCGAGGGAGGGATGCGATCTGAACAATAAAGAGAGCCGCTTCGATCGAAGCAGCTCTCTTTATTGTTTCAACGAGGCTGTGAGCTCGGCCGCAGCGGTGGAAAAACTTTTGCACTACTGTGTGGGGATAGTAAACACATCGTTGTCGACGGGCTGGTTGATCTTTGCTTCTTTAACCTTGTATTCGGCGTAGAAATCCCCCTGCGGCGTCCCGATCTTCTGGGTGAAATTGAAGGGCACGAGCACGCCTTCGACTTCCTTCAACGACTTGTGCTCCGTTGCGAAGTTGACGCCATTGTAGCTGTACGAGTAGAGCATGACGCGTCCCGTCGCCATATCCACATAAAAGTCCGTCGCGTTGCCCTCCGGGCTCGTCACGCGAAAGGCGCGCTGCTTCTTTTTGTCGGGCAGTGCGGTGACGGTGTAGCCGGCCCGATCAATTTTGTTCAGCTGGCCGAGGCCGAATTCGTTCGGCGGGGGAAAGCTAAAGCCGCGCATCGAACTGTAGAGCTGTTGCCCGTCATAAATCTGCTGAAAATTAAAGACCGGCGACTGGATGTCCTGGCGGAGGCGCTCGCCGGCGGTGACGATGGCAAACTTGCCCGCCAGCGCCTGCGTCGAGTTCGGACTGTAGAGGTCAACCGATCCCAGCAGCGTGAGGCTCTGAAGGCTGCGAAACTTGTCGCCACCCTGCGCGGCCAGCGCGGCGCGAGCAAGATCGGCCGGAGACGTCTCGGCCGTGATCTTGATCGTCGGCGCAGCAGCCGCGGTGGTTGCCGAGGCGGCGGCCGTTTTACCGTTCGGCTGCTGCGCGGAGGCGCTCACCCATGCTGTCAACACGATAACGCCTAGCATCGTCGCGCCCTTTGCTTTGATCTTCATGAAATTCGTCCTTTCAAGCGATGAGGACCGGAATTCTTTCCTCAGGCATCTCAGAAATTAAACCGCACTTGCAGCCGGACGCGCCGGTTCGATGACTGCCCTCCGCCGAAGAATGAGGCGGAAGAGAGTGACTGGCCGAAGAAAGGCGAGCTCAAATTACCGATCGGCGGGTTCGGATTCGTGCGATTGAGAAGGTTCTCAAAATTAACGGTGAACGTCATGTTGTAGCGCTTCTCCTGCGGGGCGCCACCGCCGCCGCCCCCCTGGATGAGGGCGCGCGGCCCGCCGCCGCCACCTCCACCGCCCGGGCCGCCAAAGCCGCCACCGCCAGGCCCGCGACCACCACCTCCACCTTGCGGCTGTGCTGAAGTGGAATCCGCCACGCGCGCCGCGCCCGGCAGCGTGCCGAAGCCGAACGACCTGCTGACGCCCAGATTGACCACGAAGAAAGATGGCCCCTGACCGAAGTTGCGCGGGATGATCTGCTGCCCCGGCAGCGGATTGACATCAAAGTTGCCGAAACGGGTCTGGACAACGCTCGGCCTCGTCAGATCGGTGGCGAACGCCGGCCGTTCCGTGAAGAGCGAGTCGCCGTTCGTGTCGCGCCCCGTCGTGATGTTAAATGGCCGCCCGGAGCGCGCGACGATGAACGGATTGAGAGTTATTTTAAGCTGCGGGATGCCGATCGTACCGCCCATAAACAGGCGGTGGCGCTCATCGAACGCGCCGCGCCCGAACTCCCCGCTCGTATCGAACTGGTTGGCCGGGAAAATGCCCGGGTTATTCGGGGCGAAGAATCCTTCGGTATCATTTTCCGCTTTGGCGAAGATGTAATTCGCAAAGATTGACAAGTTGGGATTCAGACGATTGTTAACGCCGATCTGAAGCCGCTTTTCGTTAAAGATGCCGCTCGATTCATACAGGTAGATTTCGCCGATGTCGCCGAAAGGTCGGACACCGCTCCCCGGACTACCGACCACAAAGGTTCCCGGCAGCGGCGCATTGATGTTGCGCTGGCGCGGAACGTGACGCACGCGAAGCGTGTAGACGAGAGCCGTCATGGTAAATCGTGCCGGCAACTGCCGCTCGACCTGCAACCCGTAGAGCATCGCGTAAGGAGCTTGAAAATCGTCGGCGATACGCCGGACGATCTGCGATTGCTGCGCGGCCCCATCCAGCACGCCGGCCGCTGGAACGCTGAAGAAATTCGGATCGCGCACGAGGAATTGGAGCTGGTTGTCTCCGTCGAAGCGGTTGGTTTGCAGCACCAGGTTCTCGCCGAAGCGCTCATAGAAGATGCCGAAACCGCCGCGGAGCACTGTCTTCGGCGGTCGCGCATTGTTGCCGCCGCCGCCGATCGAATAGGCGAACGCGACGCGCGGCGCGAAATTCAAATTGCTGCTGATGTTGCTCTGCGTCTCGTAGCGCAACCCCAGGCTGAGCGTGAAATTCGGCCGGATGCGCCAGTCGTCCTGAATAAATCCACCGAAGTCTACCTGGGTGACCTTCGCTTCCGGGTTGCCGCTGGCGAGATTAAACTGCGTCGCACCGCCGCCGCGGCGGCGTATCTCTTCTGGCGAGAGACCCTGCCCTTGTAAAACGAGCGTCCGTCGAAACCGCTCCAGGCTGGTGATCGTTTCGGATTGACCGGCGACGATCTGATTATTCGCGTCCAGCACCGGCGCCTGTCCGCCCGCATAGATAAAGGTGCCGCCGAAGTTGTTCTGCGAGATATCGGTAATCCGCACGCCGCGCAGCCGCCCGCCAGCCTTCACCGAGTGCGCGCCGAGCGCCCAGGTCGTGTAGTTTTGCAGTTCGTAGCGGTCTTCATTGTTGAATGACAGCCCGACTTGCGAGCCCCCGCCGGAGAAAGACTCCAGCACGTTGATCGCCGGGATGGAATTATCGCCCTCCTGCTGTCTGCGCCCGCGCACATATTGAAAGCGCGTTTCGTTGATGACCGTCGGGCTCAGGATCGCGGTCTCCGTCAGTTGGACAGTATGCTGTGTATTCGAGGTATCGAAACCACGCGATAAGAGATTGAACCCGCCGACGCCGACATTCTCGCTCGTCTGTCGAAAGTAGCTGTAGCGCGCCACCAGCGTGTTGCTCTGGTTAATCTGGTAATCGAAGCGCGGACTGAAGGTCGTAAACTGCCGCGGCGTCAAGACGGCGAGGCTAAACGGCGTCGGATTAAGACTCGCATCAAGAATCGTCGCGTTAATCAATTCGTTTTCATCCTGATCCTGACGCTGGAAATCGAGGAAGAACGAGGCTTTTTTGGGAATCACGGCACCGCTCAAATTACCGCCAAACTCCCGCCGCTGGAACGGCGCGCGATTCGACGCAAACGGATTACGCGAGTTCAGGCTTTCATCCATGAAGGAGGCGTTCACGCTACCGCGAAACTTATCCGTGCCCGGTTTGGTGAGAATATCGACGCGTCCGAAGCCGGGGCGGTCGTTCTCCGCGGTGAACGGATTCTGATTGATGCGGATCTCGCGGATCGCTTCTTTTGGCGGAACGCGGCCCCCGGTGAAACCGTCAATGAAGAGTTGCCCGCCGTTGGGGCCGGCCGACGGTCCGGCGAGCGCCTGCAGAGCGGCGGCGAGCTCATCCGGATCATCCGGCAGCGCGTCGAGGTCTTTACCGCGCAGCACAATCGCATCCGCATTATTGCCCGCCTCGGAGCTGAGCGGTGTTTCGGCGGCAACCGTCACTTCCTGCTGCTCGAGGGTCACGCTGAGGTTGACATCCAGTTGCCGGGTGCGCCCGGCCGCGACGTCAACTTCCGTGTTCTCATAGAGAGCAAAATTGGTCGTCGTCGCACGCAGGGTGTAACGTCCGGGCGCAAGCCCGCCGAACACATAGACGCCCTCGTCATTGGTGGTAGCAGTCTTTTCAACGCCGCCCCCGTTCGTCACGGTGACGTGCGCACCGATGATCACGCCGCCGAATTCATCTGTGATTCGACCGCGCAGGCTACCCGTTCCCGGCTGGGCAAAAGTAGCACTTACGAGAAAAGCTAATAGGAGCGAGAGGGATAAGCTTCGCTCTAATGACTTTCGAAATAAGTTCATGATTGTGACCACCCTTAACGGTAAAGACCCTCGGTATCGGGACGCCTACGTGTCCTGCGTATGGAAGCCACGTCCGGTCAGCGCTCCGGTGCAGTAAACCCGGCTTGGGTCAGCAGCCCGCAGCAGACCTTTACGGCGTCCCGATACCGAAGTTGATATCGAGGCTCGGTCCACGCTGCGCCGGCCCACTGGCGTTACGCCCCGCGGCCTGTCTGGCCTGCATCATGTTTAAGAGGGGCTCCGCGCCCGCCACGAGGTGAATAGCCGTGACCCGCGTCGGGTCTGCGCCCGTCGTGCTCGAGACGATAATCATATCGCCCGGCTTCAATTCGGCGACCGTGACGGGTGGCATGCTCTCCAGTCTCTCCTGAAGATCCATCCCGCCCCGCGCGCGTGGCCCCCCACCGCCGCTGGCGCCCCCTGGAGGTGGCTGTTGCGTCCCGGTTCGAGGAGGAGGAGCCGCTCCGGCGGCAGGAGGTGCGGCGTCGCCACCACCACCGCCAACGGCGGGGCCGCCCGGGCCGCCCCGCTGAGCCAGCATCGCGGCGAATTCCGCCGGAATGCGACGCAGCACCGAATCTTTGCTGACTACGACGGTGAGCGGTTGTCGGTTCTGCAGGTCATTGATCTTGACTTCATTGGCCGCGGCGTTGACGGCCGTCACCGTCCCGGCCAGCGTGCGGAAAGACCCCGAAACGACCTCTTCCGGAGTGAAGCGCACGCCATCGGCGCTTCTGTCGCCAAGCGCGCGTAATTGATCGCCCACGCGCAGTTCGGCGAAAGAACTCGGCTTGGCATCGCTGAATTTGATGGAATCCGGCGCATAGCGGCGGAATTTCACGTTGGCGGCGGCTGGGATAATCATCGGCTGCGCCATCTCACGCCCGCGCACGTTCAGCGTAATCTCTTTCGTCTGGGGATTGAGCGCGGAGATGACGCCGACGACGCCGCGCCGCCGCCACTCGGCGCGCTCGCGTTCCTGCTTCTGCGTGATGTCGGCTTTGGTCATCACCACGAGCGCCCGCGCCGGTATGGTTTTACTATCCTCCGCCACTTTGCCGCGCGCATAGACGCGGTCGCCCATGCCAACCTCGGCCAGGGTAATACGCACGGCTTTATCAAGCGTTTTCTCACCGGGCGGCACGCGCATGTAGAGCGTTTTCTCGTCAAGCATGACGGTCACGGAAGCGCCCGCATCGGTCTTGATGGTCAGTTGACTGGTAGCGGCGTCAATCGCCGTCACCTCACCAATCACACCATTTGGCGTAATTCCGGCATCGGAGGTCTTTGACGCGGCGGGCGCGGACGACGCTTGTCCAAACGCGTTTCCGCTCCCATATAGAAAAGCACAAACGGCGAGCGCCAAAGCGGTCAAAAGTTGTTTCATCACGTTCGTCCCTGTATCGCTATTATCAATAGCGAGTTAGATTTGAAGCAATATCTCGATTCACGAGTGAAGTGGCCGACAAAGCGAACAACCGCTAGCT
>JANOGZ010000676.1:0-3578 GCA_031406255.1 Pyrinomonadaceae bacterium
CACGAAAAATCACTTCCAGCGCGATGGCGATGACGAGCAGCACGCCCGCAAATAGTAGGAGCAATGCGCGTATCGTGAGCGTCTGATGTGAATCGGAGAAAGCCGCCAGTAGCAACGCCATGATCGCACCGACGATCACGACGAGTAGCACGCGATAAGGCATTTGGAACCGGCGATTGCTGCGATTCATCGACCTTGATCTCCGCCTTCAGCGCTTTCTTTACCGGTTCGGGCGACGCGCGGCCCCGAGCGAACTGATGTCAACCCACCGGCCATCACGCTTGAAGTAAATACGCGGTTGGCTCGGAGGATACCGGCGCACGAATCCCGGATTGCTGGCGAGGAGCGAGTTCTCCGT
This sequence comes from Pyrinomonadaceae bacterium, assembly GCA_031406255.1. Taxonomy (GTDB): domain Bacteria; phylum Acidobacteriota; class Blastocatellia; order Pyrinomonadales; family Pyrinomonadaceae; genus JANOGZ01. Next base: position 359 of record JANOGZ010000676.1, read on the forward strand.
CGAGCCAACACCCGTCGCAATGCGCCACTTCCCCCCTTCACGCATCAAATATTGCCGCGCCACGATTTTACCTTCACCGTCAATAGGACGCCGCACACGACCGTACAGCACCGTGTCAGCCACGGCAAGGTCTCCGGAGACGCGTATGGCGCTGATTTCCAGTCTGTTCAATTCATACAGGACACGCGATCTCTCGAGCGCGCTCACAAAGCGCGGGCGCGAAATACGCCGCTGTGAGGAAGAGGGAAGCGCGTCGTAGAGTGCGCCGTAATCGCCTGATCGCAGTTGCTGGAATGACTGCTCTAATGCTCTCCTCACGGCCGTCTCATCGGTGGACGCGGCGACCGCAGTTTCCGTTAACACAGCAAACAAGAGAGCAGCGGCGACCAGCACGCCCGCCGGATATTTTTTAAAGCTCGTGATGATGCTCTTTATCTCCATATTCGGTTTCAATCATGTCTCCCCTGAGATGAGTTTCGGTATCAGTAGCTTCATCAGTTGATCGTCACCGAAATGGAAGTCTCAAAGGTGCGTGGCGGATAGCAGGCTTCATTGTCGCATGCCTGCACGCGGAGTTTTGCGCTAAGCGTATGCGAACCCTTCGCCGCGGTACCGGCGGAGCGCAGCGGCAGCTTGATTATCGCCTCACCTTCATAGACAGCGAGCGGCTTCGCGGCGAAAGCAAATTTTTTCGTCAGCGGGGCCGGGTACGTCGGTTGACCGGCTGTGATGCCCTCACTTGAAATAACCTCCAGGCTCGTCGGGATGAGATATGCATATGTTGGCGGATTGGCATTGATGTGGTAACCGTCGGCAATTTCAAGCCGCACCTCTACCTCGGCGGCGCCGCTCGCGCCGAGTCTCACCTCGGGAATACTGGTCCGCACGACCATCTCGGGCGGCGCTTTCACTGTCGGCGACGAAGAAGGAACGGGCGAAGCAGCGGGCGGAGTGTCGGTCGCCGTCTCGTTTTTTCCCACGCACCCGGCACTGATCAGCAGAAGCAGACAACAAAAGACTGAACAGTAATTGGCTCGGCGTATCATGATCATTCGAAAATTTACCTGTAAAGCGCAAAGATTGAAGTCAGCTACGGAAGCGTCTCCACTGTAGCATTTGTTCAGTGCGCTGGCGAAAATTTCGCGCGCGATGCAAGCCTTCATTGGTGGAGAACCCGTCGCGCGCGGCCTTATTTGGGCGCTGATCCTTCGGCGGGCAGTGGCCGCCCGCTAAAGAAAGAGCGCACGGCTGCCATCATGCGGCGCAGGCGGCGGACGACCTTCGGCAGAATCCACGCGAGAGTCAACAAGAATATAAGAATAACGGCGAGAATCGCCACCGGATGAAGTGCCGCCAGCACGATCGCCCCCACCGCGAAGATATCCTCGACGATCGAGAGCGCCCAGTTCGTAAAAGGTTCGGGGCTCGTATTGGCGGCGGCGCGCACTGTCGCTTTAGTGCCGTGAGTCGAGAGCGCGAGGCCCCCGCCCAAAAGAAACGCGACGACCTGCACGCTCGGATCAAGCTCGATGGTCGCGGCGACGGCCAGAGCGGCCCCCGCCGGGACACGGATAAACGTATGCAGCGCATCCCAGATCGTATCGACGTATGGCACCTTGTCGGCGACGAACTCGATGACGTAGAGGAAAAGCGCGATGCCGATGATCCACCAGTTGTCGAGCACACTCATCCCGCCCGGCAGGCGCGCCAGTTCAAAACGTTGCAGGAGGCCGAGCACGGCGACCGTCGCGTACAGATTTATCCCGGAAGTCCACGCCGCGCCGAACGCCAGCCCCAGAGTCTCTATGATGTTCACTCGTGCTTAGCTCCTCTACTCCGCCGCTTCGTCTTCCGCCGCGCCTCCGGCGCCGCGCTTCTCCGAACGCCTGATGCCGAATTTCTCTAGCCTGTACTGCAGCGTCCGAAAGGTCAGCCCGAGCAATTTGGCCGCTTTGGTAATGTTATAGTCGGTCCGGTCCATCGCCTGCAGGATAAGATTGCGCTCGACGTCTTCAAACATCACGCCTTCGGGCGGAAGCTTAAACGCGCCCTCCGCCACGGGACGCGTCTCCTGCCGCACTTCGAGCGGCAAATCTTCGATGGTGATCAAATCGCCCTCACAGAGAAGGATCGCGCGCTCGATGGCGGATTCCAGCTGGCGCACATTACCGGGCCAGGCGTAATCCTGCATGACGGTGCGCGCCTCGGGCGTCAATCCCCGCACCAGGCGCGAGGTGTTGCGTGTGTGTTTCTTCAAAAAGAAATTAATCAGGACGGGAATGTCGTCACGTCGCTCGCGCAGCGGAGGGAATATTTTCCTGTTCTTGTTTCTGCCGCTGAACCTGGTTCTTTACTACAGCAGTAAGAATACAACCTGGAGGAACTACATTCTTATCATTTTTTCTCTTTTCTTTTATGGCTGGGGAGAACCTATCTGGATTACCCTGATGATCTTTTCAGCTATTATTGATTACATAAACGCAATACTGATTGAGAAATACAAGGGAACGAAATGGGCAAAAGTGGGTGTTGTTTCTACCCTGGTAATTAACCTTGGGCTGTTGGCTACTTTCAAATATGATGTGTTTATTGTTGATAATGTAAATACGATCTTTGGTACTGATTTTACTACACCGGGCTATGGTTTGCCTATTGGCATTTCTTTCTATACGTTTCAAACTATTTCATATGTAATAGATGTGTATCGTGGCGAAGTAAAAGCACAACGGTCGTTCCCGAAATTTCTTATGTATGTATCATTGTACTCACAACTGGTAGCCGGGCCAATTGTCCGATATGCCCATGTGGCCCTTGAAATTGACAGCCGAAAAGAAGCTTTATCAAAGTTCAGCCATGGCATTTCCAGGTTTTGCCTGGGGCTTTTTAAAAAAGTAGTAATTGCTAATGTAGCAGCGGAGTTGGTAAAAAAATATATGGGGGATACTGTTGACCCCCTTACTATGACGGAGTTATCTTCCCTGACTACAGGAGCTGCATGGCTTGGCCTGGTTATGTTTGCCATACAGATCTACTTTGATTTTTCGGGCTATTCCGATATGGCCATTGGCCTGGGGGCCATGTTTGGTTTTACCTTCCGCGAAAATTTTAATTATCCCTATACAGCTACTTCGATTACTGACTTCTGGCGCCGTTGGCATATGTCCCTTAGCAGCTTTTTCAGGGACTACGTATATATTCCGTTGGGAGGAAATAAAAAACG
>JANOGZ010000677.1:0-1698 GCA_031406255.1 Pyrinomonadaceae bacterium
TCAATTAAATCAAAGGCTCTGAGCGCAACCTTGCGATCCGTCTCCACCCAATAACGTAAATCTTCAATGAACTCTGGATGAAACGCCGCTATACGCTCTTTTTTCTTTGGAGGCGGGTCTTTACGCTTTGTTGCCAAGGCCAAGTTCCTTACGCAAGGATGCAACGGTCTTTGGTTTCGGCTTTTTAGCCTTAGCTCGATTCAGAGCAGTCACGAGACGCTCCACATTCTTTGGAGATCTAAGGAGATGCGCCGTTTCCATTAAGCTCGACAACTCTTCGGCAGAAACTAACGCTACGTCATGGGAACCACGGCGGTTGATGATGACAATCTCCTGATTGTTCGCCACTTCATCACAAAGCCTGGCTAAATTTGCTCGTGCACTTGTGTATGTTGTTTGAATGGGCATAAATACCACCTTTGCGATTATGTACAGAGATACTGTACATATAAGAGCCAATTTAATCAAGGTGAGCCAGGAAGAGAGAAGCATCTAACGCCGGAATTGAGCGGCGCGCCAGGGCCTACGATGTTTAAGAGCCCCGCTGATGCGCGTCCGCTCCAATGACTTGTTAGATGGGCTCATCTTTTGATGATTCATAGTAACCACGCCGACGCTCACCAGATTCTACATCTCAGAATTTCACCTCTCCCCACATTTAATGTTCGTTGCAACACGGCGCGACTACTCCCGCCCCACACTCTGACTCAAGTATTAATATTCGATATGTGACAGGAGCATCAAGCGGCTACGCTTTAGCTATTCAATCTTTTCAACCTTCGAGAACATCTAACGCCGGAATTCACCGGCGGCGAACGCAGGCACACAAGCACACCGAAGAGGATGAGCATGAGAAGCACGCTATCGAGCCGTCCGGTGCAATGACTTGTTCGGCGTCGCGTTTGGGTATCAGCGATTAGTCACGATTCTTTCATCTTGCTGATTCAATAGCTTACGGCGGAAGACCGACGCGCCGCAGCAAATCTGCGAATCTTTGGTCAGAGCGAAGACTATCGAATTTGGGATCCGCTTTGAGGCGGGGCAGCCAGCTAGAGCGTTCCTCATAAGCTTTTTCTAAACACTCGAACGCTTGATCCTTCTCGTCAAGGCCAGTATAGATCATGGCTAGGTAATACGGCGAGACATACTCTCGCTTTGAACGCTCCTTCAATTCATCAAGTATATCTCGCGCCTTGTCTTTTTCACCCGCCAACGCAAAGGCATATCCAAGCCCTACCACAATGAGCGGTTTCCCGCCAGACATCTCCCGCGCCTTTTCATGCTCCACGATGGCTTCCGCGTACAGCGCCTTTTGCAGGTAAGCCGAGCCAAGCCTCGAGTATCCGGCGGCAAAGTTCGAGTCTATTTCAAGCATCTTTCTGTACTGCTCTATTGCTTCGTCGTTACGACCTGTGTAGTAGGACAGGTCTCCCAAAGCTATGTGTACGGCGAGCGATAGCGGATCGAGTTGATGTGCTCGTTTGATTTCTGCTAAAGCCTCATCAAATCGCCCCATTACTGCCAAATACTCGCCGTACCATTGGTGCGCTGTGGCATAGTTTGGATTGATCTTAAGGGCTTGCTTGAATTCCTTCTCGGCGGCGGCCCAGTTCCACTCGTTTTCCCCTTCAATGGTTGCGAGCGAGACGTGAGCCTCTGCTAATTTGCTATCGATCTCCAGAGCCCTCATCGCTGCCG
>JANOGZ010000681.1:0-1445 GCA_031406255.1 Pyrinomonadaceae bacterium
AGCTCCCCTCCGCAGTGATGCTCGCAGAGTCACCGTCTCCTCACGGTTCTGGTGAAAGCCTTGCGGCTTGGGCTACATTGTCAGAGTGCTTCACACGACTTGTTACCTCATCGCGTTTTCTCTTAGAGTACGGCTGATGGAACAGCCGGTTCGTTACTTGAGTGTTCAAGCTGAACACTCGGTTAAGACGACTTCAACGTCGCACCTTCAGGAAGATGATGAGGGCTGATCATCGCAGACTCCCATTCTCCATCTCTGTGGACAAGCATGCCTCGTACCCTGATGCATTCACTACTTCTCAAAATGAAAAGGTGTTGCCGAAAGACTGCCGCTTGCGACGGACGAAGTATCTGACCAACATAGTCGAGCAGGTTCACCGTTTCATCAGAAGGAGGTGGCGAGCGATGCAATGCTTCCGTTCGTTCCATACGGCGGAGAGAACGATTGAGGGTATCGAGGCGCTGCACATGTTACACAAGGGTCAGGTGAAAAGATTGGACGGCGGGGATGCAATAGGGCAGGTGGGGTTCGTCGCCGGACTGTTCGAGATCGCGGCATAGGTGAAGAGCCATTCAGACCTTCACACGCCTCATAATATTTTTCGCAACACAACCTCTATGTGTCTCATGAGCGGTTCGCGCAGCCTCACCGGCAACATGGTGACGCGGTCCTTGCCGCCTTTGCCGTCGCGGACCGTGATCTGGTTGCGCGCAAATTCAACATCCTTGACTCTCAAGCGCACGCACTCCATCAGCCTGAGGCCTGACCCGTAGAGGAGGCTGGCCATGAGCCAGTGGGTGCCGTGAAGGTGCGCGAGCACACCCCGCGCCTCCTCTCCGGTAAAGACTACTGGAAGGCGCGAGGGCCTCTTGGCACGTTCCACGTCTTCGACCCAATCGAGTGAGATGTTCAGAACGTCGCGGTAGAGGAAGAGGACGGCCGAGAGGGCCTGGTTCTGCGTCGAGGCGGCGACACGGCGCTCGGTGGCGAGGTGAGACAGCCAGACGCTGACATGTCGTGCACCCAGCTCAGAAGGGTGGCGCTTGCCGTGGAAGAGGATAAAGTGGCGGATCCAGGAGACGTAGGCTTGCTCGGTGCGGATGCTATAATGGCGCGTGCGCACAGCAGCGCGCACCTGATCGAGTAATTTAGGCACGGTGAGGGGTGCCTCCTTTTCGAGATCTGGTGACGCGTAATCTAGCAGCGGGGGTGACGTATAAGCAAGGGTGATTTGGGTAAGTAGTTGATGGTTGGGAGGAAGGAAATGCCGGGAGGGGGTTTATACGTCAAAACTGACGTAAAATAAGACGTCAATTAGGACGTCTACTTAGCGTTAGGCGTCTTACAGATACCTGCGTTAGATGCTGGAATGGCTGCAATATTAATCTTTCAGGTGTCGCAATGTGGCAGGGTCTAAGGAGTTCTTTCTTGCTCAATTTAATCAC
>JANOGZ010000682.1:0-4522 GCA_031406255.1 Pyrinomonadaceae bacterium
CATAATTGGTAAGCGTTCAGCCATCAGCCATCAGCCATCAGCTATCAGCCATCAGCGGTCAGCCGGTCATGTATGGTGTCGATCTCGCATGGCGCGCGTGCCGGGAAGCGCGCTTCGTTATGTTAGCTGAAAGCTGATAGCTGAGCGCTGAAAGCTGACTGCTGTACGCTTACTGCTTGATCTGTTTTTCGATGGCGACGCGCACTTCGTCCGTGTTGATGCGCCCCGTGTGTTTGAAGACGATCTGGCCGCGCGCGTCGAAAAGGAATGTGGCGGGCAACTCGCCCTGCCAGGTCGGATCGACGGCGCTGATCGCCGTCTCGGGCTCATTGTTCGTGTTTAAGAGATAGGCCGGCATCCCGGCGCGCATCTCGCGCAAGAATAGCAGGACGGTCGTATTGATCTCCGCCGGCTCATCGAGCGAGACGGTGATAAATTCGAGGCCGCGCGCGCGATAATCCCGGTCGATCCCGACGAGGTCGGGAAACTCATCGCGGCACGGGTCACACCATGTTGCCCAGAAGTTGACGAGCAGCGGGCGGGCCTTCTCTGCCGTCGGGTCGCGCTGCAAAAGCTTCTTCAGCGCCGTCACGTCGATCTCGCGCACCGCGATCTTTTCGGGCACCACCGCCGCCGCCGCTGTTGGTGCGCTCTTGGCGCTCTTCGCGGCCGGTGAGCTGGCGGCGGCGGGGACGGCGCGTACCTTTCGCGGCGCGCGCCGTCCCCGCCGCTGCTGCTGACTCGCCACCAGCAGGTTAGCCGAAAAGATGACGCTCACCAGCAAGAGCGCGGTAAGAATGGTAGGTCTTCGCATCGAGATTATTTATGAAGCCCGCTTGATCGAGCAGCCGAAGGCGCGCGCCTGCGTTTTGGCGACCGGATTGCCGGCGAGCATCGCCTCCATCGCATCACGCAGATCACTGGAACTGACGGCGGCGACGTTGCGCGAATTGTCGATCCGTCCGCGGTAGACGAGCTTGTTGCTGGCGTCAAGGAAAAAGGCTTCGGGCGTGACCTGCGCGCCGATATGATCGGCCACCTTGTTGCCCTTGTCTTTAAGGATCGGAAACGTCAAATTGTTTTCCGTCGCATGACGACGAATGGCTTCCGGCGTTTCCGCCACATTCGAGTTGATGCCGACCACGTGAATACCGCGCGCTTTGAAATCCTGCGCGAGTTTTTCCATCCGCTCGTTATAGCCATTGGAGACGGGACACTGCGCCGACACGAAAATCAGCACCGTCCCGTTTTTGCCCTTGAGCGCATTGAGCGAATGCTCTTTGCCGGAGGCATCCGGCAATTTGAAATCGGCGATCACGCTACCGATCGCCGCGCCGGCCGCGGCCTCCTCATCTTCACCGGAGAGCGGCGTGGCGGAAATGGGGGCGGTCAGGACAGCCATTAAAAGGGCCAGCGCGAGGATGGCGGGTGTGTATCGTTCAGGCTTCATACGTTTTCAAAAACTCCTTTCGGGGATATAGCAAAAGAAACTAAGATTAGCAGCACAGGCGAAAGAGTGACAAGCGATCAGTGACGAACGACCGCGGACGGGTGATGAAGGGTCGTTTTTTGCCCGTCGCGCGGACTATTTTTCGCCCGCCACGCGCTCCAGTGTGAACCACCAGAGCATCCGCTTTTCCCCTTCATCGTAGCGGTGCGTGCCCTCGACCACGCGCCAGTATCCGAGGTGCTGCCAGCGCCCGACCGCGAGTTTGTTGAAAAGAGGCACGCCGTGGCCGCTCTCGATGGCGGCGAGGAGCGCGCGGTTGCCCGGCGTTAAAGCCTGGTCGCCACGCCGTCCCTCGCCGGTATAGTGAATCCGGTCGCCCGCCTCGATGACGCGGTCGGGATAGCAGGGATTGATCCGCCCGAAGTCTGTCAGCAGCGAGACGAGACGCCCGCGCCGCTGGTAGACGCCGCTGCGGATGCGGTGCGTGTGATTGACTTCAGCCCAGGAGAGCATCTCGCCGGATGACAGCTCCGGGGGAGACGCGGCGGGGAAACCCGGCGGCGCCGACAAAGGGGAGGAAGGGACCGTGGAAGGGGTCGCGAGACGACGATGAACGCGCCGGCGTCCGCCCGGCTGCGCGACGAGCGCCGCGCGCGGGCCTTCTTCGCGGTGGGCGGTTGCGGCGCGGCGCATCATCTTTCCTGAAGCGCGGTGAGCGTCGCCGTGAGCGAACGGAAAATATCGCGGCCGTCGCTCGAGCCGAGCAGGTCTTCGCAGGCGCGCTCCGGATGCGGCATCAGTCCGAGCACGTTGCGCTCGCGGTTGCAGATGCCGGCGATCGAATCGCGGGAGCCGTTCGGATTCGCGCTTTCCGTAATATGCCCGCGCTCGTCGCAGTAGCGGAAAACGATCCGCTCCTCATGCTGCAATTCGGCGAGCGTCGCATCATCGCACACGTAATTCCCTTCGGCGTGCGCGATGGGGAGGCGGCGCACGCTCCCGCGCTCGAGCTCAGTTGTGAACGGCGTGTCGGAGGTCTCGATGCGGACGTGGACGTGCTCACAGATGAAATGAAGATCGCGGTTGCGAATCAGCGCGCCCGGGAGCAGTCCGGCCTCGCAGAGAATTTGAAAGCCATTGCAGATGCCGAGCACGAAATTTCCGTGCGCGGCGAATTCACGCACCGATTTCATCACCGGCGAAAAGCGCGCGAGCGCGCCGGCGCGCAGATAGTCGCCGTAAGAGAAGCCGCCGGGAATAATCACGGCGTCGTAGTCGCCCAGATTCGTGTCGCGGTGCCAGATGAAATCCACCGGCTGCCCGACGTGCTTTGAAATCACGTGGTAGGCATCGTGATCGCAGTTGGAGCCGGGAAAAACAATAACGCCGAATTTCACGCTGTATCTATCTCCACACGGTAATCTTCGATGACGGGATTCGCGAGAACTTCACGCGCCATCCGCTCGGCCACCTCGCGCGCCTGCGATTCAGTGAGCGCGTCGGCCAGCGCGACCTCGAAGTACTTGCCCTGCCGCACATCCTTAATGCCGTCGAACCCGAGCAACTCCACGGAATGATGGATGGCCTTGCCCTGCGGATCGAGGACGCCCGCCTTCAGTGTGACGTAAACTTTAGCTTTCACAAAATAGCTCGCTCCATCGAAAAAGAGTCTAGACTTCAGACTCAGGACTCCGACTTTCTCCGAACACGCGCGCGAAAATAGTATCAACGTTTCGCAGATAAGCATCGAGCGAGAAGACGCGTTCGATCTCGGCGCGCGCCAGACGAGAAGTGATGTCGGCGTCTTCGAGGACGCGCTCTCTGAAATCTCCGCCCTCGTCCCACGTCTTCATCGCGCTGCGCTGCACCCATTCATAAGCCGTCTCGCGCCCGACGCCCGCCCGTGTCAGGGCGAGAAGCAGCTGGCCGCTGAAGACGAGGCCGCGCGTCGCACGTAGATTCTCCAGCATCCGCTCGCGATGGACGACCAGCCCGTCAATCAGACCGGCCGCTTTATGCAGCATGTAGTCGAGCGCGATGCTCGAATCGGGAAGAATAACGCGCTCGGCGGAAGAATGCGAGATATCTCGCTCATGCCACAGGGCGACGGATTCGAGACCGGCCACGGCATTTCCGCGCACGACGCGCGCCATACCGCAGATGCGTTCCGAGAGAATCGGATTGCGTTTATGCGGCATCGCGCTCGATCCCTTCTGCCCGCGCTTGAAGCGCTCCTCGGCCTCGCGCACTTCGGTGCGCTGCCAGTGGCGGATCTGCAACGCGAAATTATCGAGCGACGACGCGATGATGGCGAGCGTCGTGAGATATTCCGCGTAGCGGTCGCGTTGAATGATCTGCGTCGAGACGGGCGCCGGCGCGAGACCGAGACGGGCGCAAACCTTTTCTTCAACTTCGGGGTCGAGATGCGCGAACGCGCCGACCGCGCCGCTGATCTTGCCGACCGCGACGGCCGCGCGCGCCCGCTCTAAACGTTCGCGGTTGCGCCGCATCTCGTCGTACCACAGCGCGAAGACGAGGCCGAAGGAGGTCGGCTCGGCGTGCTGGCCGTGCGTGCGTCCGATCTGCGGGGTGTCCTTAAATTCCAGCGCCCGCCGGTGCAAAACTTCCATCAGGGCGTCGATCTTTTGTCGCAGCAGATCGCAGGCATCGCGCAGCAACAGCGCGTTCGCGGTATCCACCACGTCTGAAGAAGTCAGGCCGTAATGAACGAAGCGCGCCGACTCGCCGATGGATTCGGCGAGCGCCGTGGTGAAAGCGATCACGTCATGGTCGGTTGTGCGTTCGATCTCATTGATCCGCTCGACCGTAAAATGAGCGCGCGCTTTGATCTCGTCGAGCGCCTCACGCGGAATCGTGCCCATCTCGGCATGAACCTCGCAAACCGCGATCTCCACTTCCAGCCATTTCTGGAATTTGTTTTGCTCGGACCAGAGCGCGCCCATTTCGGGCAGTGTGTAACGACTGATCATCTCAATAAAGCAGTGGACAGTGGACAGTGGACAGTGGACAGTGGACAGTAGGCAGGCAGTGCTTTTTCTGACCACTGACCAC
>JANOGZ010000714.1:0-3457 GCA_031406255.1 Pyrinomonadaceae bacterium
CCCGAGTCTGGCGCCGGGCCGCACGCATGAGGATGCGATTCTCGGTCGTCCGGATCAGTATTTCGATCCGACCGCGTTTGTGCTGCAACCGGCCGGCACGCTCGGCAATCTCGGCCGCGGCGCGCTGATCGGCCCCAACCTGCGAACCTTCGATCTGGCGGCGGCGAAAAACAACCGCTGGTCGCTGCTCGGCGAAAACACCAACATCCAGCTGCGCATCGAGGCTTTCAATATTTTCAACCGGGCCAACTTTGCGCCGCCGAGCCTGCTCGCCTTTGCCGGCGCTGTTGATAATGAGCAACCGCTGTCGTCGCTCGGCCGCATCCGCTCGACGGTCACTTCCTCCAGACAGATTCAGCTGGGGTTGCGGATTACGTTTTGAACGGCGACGAAACTTGTGTGGCGCGTCGCCGGTTGCCGGGGCTGGACAGCAAGCAGGTGAATTGCGGCAGTAGCTGCTTCTCGCAATTGTCGAGTATGTTGTAGAGTGCTATGCGCTGACCGCTTACCGGAGAAGGAATTATGGAGAGGGCATCCACATATCTCGGTCACCCACCATTGATCGTCCATCTGCGTCCAGTTCTTGAGCTGACAGATGAGCAGCTTTACGAATTCTCTCAAATCAATAGAGATTTGCGCATCGAACGTAACGCACGGGGAGAGTTGATCATTATGCCGCCTACCGGAGGAGAAACAGGCGAGCGCAATGCTGAAATCACGATGCAATTGAGGTTGTGGGCTAAGCGAGATGGTACTGGCGCGACGTTCGATTCTTCAACGGGATTCCGTCTTCCGAATGGAGCAGTGCGTTCACCTGACGCCTCTTGGGTCAGACATTCACGATTAGAAACATTGAGCGCTGAAGACAAGAAGAAGTTCCTTCCGTTGTGCCCTGATTTTGTGGTTGAGCTACGTTCGGCGACCGATAGCCTCACCGTTTTGCAGGAGAAGATGCAGGAGTATCTCGAAAACGGAGCACAGTTGGGGTGGCTAATTGATCCGGAACAAAGACGGGTATATGTCTATCGTCAACAGTCAGCAGTTGAAGAGATAAACGATCCGGAAACGCTATCTGGTAATCCGACCCTCTCCGGATTTGTGCTCGATCTACGGGAAATCTGCTAGCCGTTCTCGCTCTCTAAAGGCTCGTGCCCGACAAGTCGCCGAACCAGACTCGCAACCCGCAGGTCTGCCGAAGATGAACGCCACAGGCTCGCTGGCTCGGAGCACTCGCAGTCGAACGCATTTATTCCTCTGCGTTTGACTGCTGACTCTTAACTTCTAATTCATGTGAGGCATTCGATGATCTGGATACTATTCGCTCTCGGCGCGGCCCTGTCGTGGGGGCTCTACGGCCCTGCGCTCCATCGCGGGCAGGTGCAGCTCGGCAACCCGCTCCGTGCCCTTCTCTGCGTCGGAGTGGCCTACTTTCTGATCGGCGTGCTGGTGCCGCTCGTCAGCCTCTGGTATCAGGGTGATTTGAACGGCTTCAATATGAAGGGCTCGACTTCGGCGACGCTGGGCGGCGCACTCGGAGCGATCGGCGCCGTGTGCATCATCCTCGCCTTTAAATCCGGCGGCCTTCCGACCTACGTGATGCCGCTCGTCTTCGCCGGCGCGCCCATCATCAATGTGCTCTTTTCAATGTGGCTGCATCCGCCGAAGACGGCTCCCAACCCGCTGCTCTATGCCGGTTTCATCCTCGCGTCGCTCGGCGCGGGCCTGGTGCTCTACTACAAGCCCCAGTCATGAGTTCTGAGAGACCCTTGGCTTCCGGCGCGAAATTGGTCACGGAGCGACATTCAGCTTTCGCCTAATCACACCGAAGTTTGCGTTGACGGGGTCAGATGCGATCACTTCGAGTTCCAGCGGGCCGGCTATCTTAAACGTCAGTCGCCCGCTGAAGGTGCTGCTTGTTCCCGCGTAGCGCAGGGGAATCTCATCCAGTGCTCTGCCATCGCGCACCAACCGCGCGATGACGCTGATCTTCTCCGCATCCCAGAGCCCGCCGGGCTCGGTCGGGCACCCTCAAGTGAGCGTGACCGTGGCGCGCACCTCCAGCGTCTTACCAACCTCAGTTTGAGCATCGGTCGCGGGCGCGAGCAGCGTCACGGTGAACCCGTGTATCTCGAGCACGATTCCGTCACCGAGCACGTCCTGCCCCGGAATCAGGAGCAGCGTCTTCGAGGCGCGTTGCGTTGACTGCGGCGTGCCGAGCGGCCCTTCGGCCATTACTTCGACGATCGTCGGTTGCCTGAGCATGACGGTCGCCAGCAGGCCGGCGGTGCCGGGCGTGTCGAAGACCTTTGCCCCGCGCCTGCGCGGCTCGATCATGATTCGCTCGGTGCTTCCCGTTTCCCCTCGCTGAATGCCTTCGGCGAGGATGCTTCCCGTGGCAACATCACGGATCGTGATGCGTGCGCCGCCGACCTTCGTCCCGATCACCTTCGCATCCCGGCTGACCGCGCGAATCATCACCTTCGTCGGCACGCCCTGATCCTGCTGCTGCGCGTCCGCGGCCACCACCGCGGCCAGGCAAAATATCAGCGCGGCCGCGAGCCGTATCACGCATCTGGTGGTGCTGGTCATCGTTCTCCTCCCCGACTGATTCAACTTCCCGGCACGAGCGATAAGATATTCGTGAAGGCTCACCGCGCGCCACGTTGACCGATACTGTAGAGATGCCCGGCGGTGCGGATGAAGATTTGCCCGTCAGAGATGGCCGGCGAGCTCAGGCAATACTCATCGAGATTGTTTTCCGCCAGCACTTCAAACTTTGGCCCGGCCCGAACGACCGTCGTCACGCCATCCTCATTCGTGACATAAATCTTTCCATCGGCGAGCACCGGCGAAGCGCTATAGGTGCCGGCCCTGATGCGCTGCGTCGCGTAAATCTCCCGCCCGGTCTTGGCATCGAGGCACCACATGATGCCCCGATCATTGACGATGTAAAAATATTTTCCGTCGGTGACGGGCGTCGGCACGTCGGGCCCGTGCTGGAATGACCAGAGCAGGTGCGAGCGCGTCACATCGCCGCGACCGCCGGGGCGAAAGGCGAGCAGCGGACGCACGCGCGTCGGCGCGTAGATGATCCCGTCGGCGACGACCGGCGAGGCGACGATACGGTAAAACGGATCGTTATTCGGATTGAGACCACCGGCGCGCCACAACTCGCGCCCGGTAGCGGGGTCGTGCCCGGTCACGCAATCGCCGCCGGTGACCACGATCTCGACTCTCTGTCCGTAGCGCAGAAGAGCCGGCGTCGTGTAAGAATCGGGCGATTCACGAATCGCCTCGGTCGGGCGCTCGACACGCCAGATCGTCTTACCGCTCCCTTTGTCAATGCGGAGAAGATAGGAGGGATCATCCGTCTTCATCCCGTGAAGCACCTGGATGTAGAGCGCATTCTCATGAAGGAGCGGCGAAGACGCGTATCCCCAGTTGAGGCCAAACTCGC
>JANOGZ010000731.1:0-7547 GCA_031406255.1 Pyrinomonadaceae bacterium
CAGATACGAACGAATCACATGGTAATCGGGCGCGGCCGACGGCAACCGCTCCATCCGCTTGAGCTCGCGCTCGGCTTCCTTGCGCACCTCGTCAGGCAGGGCTGCTTCCTGCAGCCTCTCACGCAGCATCTCGGCTTCGGCGCGCTCGCCGCCCTCGTCATCGCCAAGCTCCTTCTGAATCGTCTTCATCTGCTGGCGCAGAATATAATCGCGCTGCGCCTTGTCAAGCTCGCCCTGCGCCTCGGTGGCGATCTTCGAGCGCAATTGCATGATTTCAATCTCGCGCGCGAGGCGCGCATAAGCGAGGCTCAGCAATTCATCGGTCGTGTTCGCCTCCAGCATCGCCTGTTCCTGCTCAAGACCGAGATCGAGAACGGAGCCGAGAAAATAGGAGATCTGGACCGGATCGTTGGCGGAGAGCACCGCCGCACGCACTTCGGGCGGCACCTGCGGCTGCATCGCCAGCGACCGCTCGATCAGCGCTTGAACGTTACGCCGGAGAGCCTCGACCGCCACCGGATCCTTCGTCTCCGGCGGGGGCAGCACATGAACACGCGCGCGTAAAAAGGGATCGGTCTGCGACCACTCCAGAACTTTAACGCGCTCCATGCCCTGCACGATCAGTTGCAGCGTATCGTCGCTGCGCATCATGCGTTTGATCATCACCAGCGTGCCGACTTCATAGAGGTCCGACGGCGCGGCTTCCATCTCCTTCCCTTTTTCGGCGCGCACGCTGATGCAGGCCAGCAGCTTTTCTTCCGTCGCGAGCGCGGCCTCGACCGCCGCGACAGAGCGCGGACGACCGGCCGCGAGCGGCACAACCGTTCCGGGAAACAATGTCGTGTTCTGCAAAGGCAACACGGCCACCTCAAACACGCCGGGCTCGGGCGCTGGCGACGATTGATCCTGCGGCGTCGATTCGTTCTGTTGCGCTTGATTGGTAGTCGGATTTTCAGCCATGTCGGATAAAAGTCTCTGCTTTGACTCTGATGATGTCCCGGAGGACCCCATCCTATTCACGGTCCTCGCCGCGACGCAGATGCAGGATCAGAAGACCGTCGCGGTAATGGCGCTCGATCTGTGCACCTTCAATCGGATACGGAAAGCTAAGCGTCTTTTCATAACGACTGTAGGTGATCTCGAGCTGATGGTAGGAGAGGCTCTCAGCGTAAAAGGTATCGCGACGACACCCGGTGATCGTGAGCGTCGCGCCTTCGATCTTGATCTCGATCTCATCAGAACTGACCCCCGCCAGTTCCACTTTGACGATCCATCCGTCGCGCGTCTGATAGACATCAGCCGATGGACACCAGACGCGTTTGCCCGGACGCATCCGGCGCCCCAGCGGCATCAAGCGAAAATAGCGTTCAATAGATTCAGCCATACTGTGTGAGCGAGCGTGCGGCCGGGCGATCAGCAGCTGCGGAAACCTCTCCCCATGCCCGACCGCGTGCCGCTTAACTTTAAATCACCCGAATACTTTGCTCCAGAATGATGACCCGCTCGAAATTTCTTCGAGCGCGTCAGCCAGTTCGCGGTCTTCTTCGGTCTCGAGCGCCACATCGGCCATCGAGATAATTCCCCGCAGGTTGCCATCGCGATCAACAACAGGGATCCGGCGCACCTGTTTATCGCCCATTTTGCGAATCGCATCAATCACGCGGTCGTTGGGCTGCGCCGTGTGGATATCTTCGGTCATGATCTCTTCGGCGCGCACGGCACGCGTATCTTTGCCCTCTGCCACGGCGCGAATCACAACATCACGATCTGTGATCAGTCCGACCAGTTTGCCGTTACCGACAGGGTTGCTCTGAACCTTGCGCGCCTCAGAACTCGCATCCGCCGCCGCCGGGGCCGCATCACCACGATCCACCACCGGAATCACTCCCGTGTCTTCATCGCGCATCATCGCCGCGACCTCTTGCAGCGGCGTGTCGCGCGTCGCGACGGTGACATCGCGCGTCATGATATCGCGGCAGCGGACGTGCGAACGCGTCGCGCCACGTCTTTGTAACCGGCGCCGCAGATAATCGCGCCCTTCTTCGTACAATGAACGCCCGTCATCATGTTCGGCGCTCCTTCGACGCCCACGGTCATAGTAATCATCGCGGTAAGAACCGGTGCGCTCGTCGGCGCGGTCACGACCGTAGTCATCGTAGTCGCGTCCGCCTCCGAAACGACTCCGCTCGCGCGTGTTTGAAACATCGTAGCCACCAGGATAATCGCGACCGCTGCTGGCGCGACCGTAATCATCCCGCCCCTGTTCATAACGGTCTTCGTCATAATAGTTACCGCTATTGCCGGCGCGTCGTTCGCGCGAAAAACCGCTCGAATAATCCTCGTCTCTATCGTTGCGATACCTCGACATGGCTTCCTCCTGACTAATATGCAAATGATAAAGCGTCCGCCTGAGCGCGCCGATAATAGAGCATGGGGGAACGGGCTACCGACCGAGGCAGCGGCCGCGTAACTTTACGCGGCCGGGCTCCGTTTCGCATCTCGTTTAATTCACGATGGGGACGTGGACGATTATACTCGCTTGGAGGAAGATTGCCAGCGGGAAGGTGTCAAGGTTTTGTGTCGCGGTCCCGACCCGAGTGATTTACGGCCGCGCTTCGATCTCGGCGATCAACTGCACCTGTGACCTGATCTCGAGCGACCCGACTTCGATCGGTGTCGGCGCGTCCGCGGTCGCACTGGTGCGCTGGAGGGATTCCTGCTTGGCATAGATGATGGGCGGCCGGGCCATCCCTCCCTCCTGCACTTCGATGATGCGTAGGACGCGCCCGCCGACCGCCTGCGCGATGACCTGCGCTTTGCTCAACGCTTCGCGCGTGGCTTCGACCAGCGCTTGATCGCGCGCCGGACGATCGCGGCGGAGCGTGAACGACAGATTGTCGATGCTGTTGGCGCCGGCGCGCGTCGCCGCATCAATGACCACCCCGACTTTGTTCAGCTCACTCATCGTCACAACCACGCTGTTGCGTGCGGTATAGCCCGAAATCACCGGAGCTTCGTTCTGTTTGTAAATATACTGCGGTTGCAGGCTGTAGCCGCTTGTTTTGACTTCCGCGTTCGGCCCCGCCGCGGCCTTCACCGCGCGCACCACCGCCTCGCTCTTACTCGCGTTTTCGGCCTGCGCTTCGGAAGCGCTGCGATTCTCTGTGATGACGGCGATAACAATGGTCGCCGTATCGGGTTGCGCCTGCACATTCGCATCGCCGGTCACGACCACGCGGGTTGTATTGGCGCCGCGCGCCGAAGCGTCCGTCGTCGCGCCCGCGCCGCCGAGGGGCCGCATCGAGCGCACTTCAAAGGGAATGCCTTCCTGATAGATGGTGATCGTGCCGGGTTTCGTCTCACCCGTCGCTTCGACTTCCGTTGTTCCGCGAAACCAGGACTCGTTTTGAAAACGCTGCGGGTTGAGGATCAAGTACTTTTGCGTACTCGTGGCGATCAGCCACCCGCCCGCTTCCACTGTTCGCGCCAGACGCCCGCGCACGGTTATTTCTTCGGCCGCCAGAGCAGCAGCCTGCCCGTTCAAAATAAAGGCCAGGGCGATGGAACTCGCCAGCAACAATAATCTTCTTCTCATTTTTCTCTCACTCCCTATCCGGTTTCTGTTTTCTACCGAGCGCGCACCGCAAAAGCCTCGGGGGAGATGAATCGGCTCACGTCGGGCTATTTAAAAGCGCGCTGTCTGTGTGAACGCGCGAGACGGCGAAAGCTTGCGCCGCTCGTTGCTGAAGCCCGGGCGGTTTGTTACGATTCCGAGCACACGTGATGCAATCATTCGACTTTAAATCCGATAATGTCAAACGCCCGCGCCGCCGGGGCGAGCGGATCACTGTCGGGCAGGTCGAGGACGTTCCGCCGGGAATGGGCGCCACGGTCGAGCTCAAAGACGGCACCGAACTCGCTCTCTATAACATCGGCGGAGAGTTTTTCGCCATCGAGAATTTTTGCCCGCACAAGGGCGCGCCGCTGGCCGACGGTAAACTGTGCGGCCATCAAGTCGAATGCGACTGGCACGGGTGGCGCTTCGATGTGCGTACCGGCCAGTGTCTCAACCGCGGGGGCGGGGGGGGCGTCGAATCTTACGAGGTCGTGGTCGAAGATGGGTGGATAAAAATTTTGATTTGAACAGGCGGCAGTGCATCTTCCTACTAAAACTTTCGAGGCCGTATGGTAATCCACATAGGAATTAACATGGGGCCTCGAAAGTTTGATGCTGATGTCGTCTTCTTCGGTCGCTAACCATCGTTGCCGATAGCTTCAACGGGACAGGCGGCGAGAGCTTCTTCGCATAACGCGCGTTCTTCTTCGTTTTCCGGTTGCTTGTACACAAACGAATAGCCGTTTTCGTCTGAGCGTGTGAAATTGTCGGGGGCCGTATCGCGGCAAACATCGCAATCTATGCACTGTGAGTCAACATAATACTCGCCAAGAACGTTCTCCGCGACGCGGTCATTCGGATCAGCCAAAGCTGCTTCCTCCTTCGATTGAGTGATCGCAGCGGTAGGCGACCGAGATGAAAACACTGGTTTGCGTCTCTTGTCGCCTACCGCTGACCACCATTTTTGTGATCTATGTAATCGCCAGCATCCGGTCGAGCGCGACGCGCGCCAACCGCGCCGTCTCTGCGGGTACGGTGATGTGATTGACGACGCGGCCCGCCACCAACGATTCCAGCGCCCACGCCAGATTCTGGGGCGCGATGCGGTACATCGTCGCGCACATGCACAGGTCAGGCGAGAGAAGACGGATGTGCTTGTCTGGAAAACGATTGATCAGACGGTTGACGAGGTTGACTTCCGTGCCGACGGCCCAGCTGGAACCGGCGGGCGCGGCCTCGAGCGTTTTGATAATAAACTCGGTCGAACCGTTCAGATCAGACTTCTGGACCACTTCGTAAATGCACTCGGGATGGACGAGCACCTTGATTCCGGGAACTTCCCTGCGTACCTGGTCAACATGCCATTCACGGAACCGACCGTGCACGGAACAGTGGCCTTTCCACAAAATAAGTCGGGCCGCGCGAAGCTGCTCGGCGGTATTGCCGCCCAGCTCTCTGGACGGATCCCAGAGAACCATCTGGTCCAGCGGAATGCCGAACTTGGCGCCGGTGTTGCGCCCGAGGTGCTGGTCCGGGAAAAAGAAGAGCTTCGCGGTTTCCTTCAAGCTCTTATCAAAGAGCGGCACGGCATTCGATGAGGTGCAGACCACGCCGCCATTACGTCCGCAGAAAGCTTTGATCGCCGCCGTCGAATTCATGTACGTGATCGGCATCACGCGCGCTTCGCCGCCGATCACCCCGATGTCTTCAAGCTGTTCCCAGGCGTCCTCGACCTGTTCGACCGAGGCCATATCGGCCATCGAACAGCCCGCGCCCATATCGGGCAGCACCACTTTCTGGTGCGCAGCCGAGAGGATATCAGCCGACTCCGCCATGAAATGCACGCCGCAGAAGACGATAAACTCAGCCTCGGGACGCTCGGCCGCGAGCAGCGAGAGCTTAAACGAATCGCCGGTCACATCGGCGTGACAGATCACATCGTCGCGCTGGTAGTGGTGACCGAGGATGACGAGACGCCGGCCTAATTCGCGGCGCGCCGCCGTAATGCGCTCGCTCAGTTCCGCATCCGAGAGCCCGAAGTAGTCTTCAAGCACGGGCGTCGCTAATGTGTCAGTCAGTGTCATCGTGCGTCTCCTTCTTTTCCTCGCGCTCCATCCGCGCCCAATCGCCCGCGAGCCTCTCGGCGGCGAATTGCCGCAGAGCGCCAATTGGAAACTATACTAACTTTGAGAAACAATGCGCAAGCTTAGAAATGCGACTCCGCCAAGCTTCCCTGACCTCCCCCACGCGCGAAATAAACGTTTGCGCGGGCAGCGACTTAGATGCTCTAAACAACCCACCGGGTGTATCGCCTCATCACTTCCCGGAATGATTATCGAAGCCGCAAAAATGCGGAAAATAAGGAGGAAAAGCTCGATTTGAGGGACGAACGCGGGCGGAGAGCGGGGCTCGCACCGAATCCCTCGTCCGCCGTCTGGCAGGATTAGATTACCGTCGCCGCCGCGCGCCTAAGGGTGCGTCATCTCTTCCGGCTTCACATACTCGTCAAACTGCTCACCCGTCAGGAAGCCCAGCTCAATACAGGACTCGCGCAGGGAGATGCCCTTCTGATGGGCGTTTTTTGCCACTTTCGCCGCCTTGTCGTAACCGATGTGCGGGTTCAAAGCGGTCACCAGCATGAGCGAGTTCTTCAGGTGCGCTTCAATCTGTGGGTGGTTGAGTTCGATGCCCGAGACGCAGTAATCAACAAAACCGTGACAGGCGTCCGCGAGCAGGCGAATCGAGTGCAGCAGGTTATGAATCATCACCGGCTTGAAGACGTTCAACTCGAAGTTGCCCTGCGAGCCGGCGAAGCCGATCGCTGCGTCGTTGCCGAAGACTTGCACCGCGACCATCGTCATCGCCTCGCTCTGCGTGGGATTCACTTTGCCCGGCATGATCGAAGAGCCGGGTTCATTTTCCGGCAAAATCAACTCGCCCAGGCCGGCGCGCGGCCCCGACGCCAGCCAGCGGATGTCGTTGGCGATCTTCATCAGCGAACAGGCGAGCGTTTTTAAAGCGCCGCTGGCGAAGACTATCTCGTCGTGAGCGGAGAGGGAGGCGAACTTGTTGGGGTGTGATTTAAACGGCAGCCCGGTCAACTCGGAAATCTTCGCCGCGGCGCGCGTCGCAAATTCGGGATGTGCGTTGAGCCCCGTCCCGACCGCCGTGCCGCCGATGGCCAGATCGTAGAGACCCGGTAAAACGGCTCGCAGTCGTTCGATGTCGCGCGCCAGCAGGCTGGCCCAGCCGGACATCTCCTGCCCGACGGTCAGAGGCGTCGCGTCCTGCAGGTGTGTGCGTCCGATCTTCACCACGTCCGCAAACTCTTTCGCTTTTGCTTCGATGGCGTCGGTAAGCCGCTGGACTTCCAGGATGAGCCGGGTCATCTGCTCGGCGGCAGCGATGTGCATGGCCGTCGGAAAGGTGTCGTTTGACGACTGCGACATATTGACGTGATCGTTGGGATGAATGGGGTCCTTGCTGCCCAACACGCCGCCAGCGATCTCTATAGCGCGATTAGAGATGACCTCGTTGGCATTCATATTGGTTTGCGTACCGCTACCCGTTTGCCAGACCCGCAAAGGAAAGTGATCGTCAAGCTTTCCTGCTATCACTTCGTCCGCGGCCTGTGTAATCAAAGCTGCTTTGTCGGGCGACAGCTTGCCCAAATCCTGATTCACGAGCGCCGCGGCTTTTTTCAAGACGCCGAGCGCGCGAATCATCTCGCGCGGCATGACGTCATTTCCTATGTTGAAGTGAATAAGCGAACGCTGTGTCTGCGCGCCATAATACCTATCCGAAGGGACTTGTATGTCGCCCATCGAATCACTCTCGACACGCGTCTCAAGCGTCACTTCATCCTCTCTTTTCTCAGTTGCGTCCTGCGCCATAAGAGGGATCACATCCTTTTCCATCGAAGCCAGATTTG
>JANOGZ010000752.1:0-1003 GCA_031406255.1 Pyrinomonadaceae bacterium
AGCGGGCGGCGACGCCGGCCACGTGCGGGGCCGCCATCGACGTCCCCGAGGCTGTGTACGTCGCTGTATCGCTCTCCCACCAGGCGGAGGTGATGTCGACGCCCGGCGCGAAGACATCGAGAACCGTGCCGTAGTTGGAGAAGTATCCCCTTGTGTCTGTAATATCCGTCGCGCCTACGGTCAGTGCTTCCGTCACGCGCGCCGGGGAGTGGGTGCTGGCATCTAGTGGATTGTTGAAGAAATCGCCGTTCCCCGCAGAGATCGTGTATGTCAAACCTTGCGCGATAGAATTTCTGACTGCCGTGTCAGCAGGATCATAGGCAGCACCACCAAGGCTCATGTTAACCACCGCGGGCTTGATGTGGTTGGCCGTCACCCAGTTGACGCCTGCGATGATTTTTGACCATGAGCTCAAGGCCAAGCAGTCGTAAACGCGGATGGCACGAATTCTCACGCCCTTGGCGACACCGTAGGTGCTCCCGCCGATGATGCCGGCGACATGCGTGCCGTGCCCGATGCAGTCCTGACCGTTCTGAAAGTCACCGGCAAAGTCTGCGGCGATGGAAGCGCGGCCCCCGAACTGCTGGTGAGTGGGACGAATCCCTGAGTCGATGATGTAAACATTAACGCCCGCGCCCGTGTTGCTGTAGGTGTATGCGCCGTTGAGCGGCAGGCTCCGCTGATCAATGCGATCCAACCCCCAGGGAAAGGGAACAAAAATAGACCCTTGCGTCGCATCGAGGGAGACCTCACCATCCTCTGCGACATACTCGACACGCGGGTCCTGGCTGAGGGCCAGCGCCTTAGCCTCCGTCAGTTGCACGGAGAATCCTTTGAGGGCGTGCTTGTAGACCTGACGGGTAAATCCGCCATGAACGCTGGCCAGATTATCCGCGATGGAATCGACATCATGGCGAGGCAGATCATCCCTGAGGACCACGTTGTATTGATCGGCGATCGCTCTTTGGGCCTTGCGGAACTTACCTTTAGACTCTTGGGAGCG
>JANOGZ010000759.1:0-2289 GCA_031406255.1 Pyrinomonadaceae bacterium
CCTGATGCAAGGTTACGTCGAAGACTTGGGAGGGATCAGGCGTTGAGCGTGCAGACGATGGCGCGACGTTATGCGGCGGCACTGGCCGATGTCGTAACAGCGCGTGGCGAGGCGGAGGAAGTACAAAGGGAATTGGCTGCATGGGAATCGATGATGCAGGGCAACCCACTGCTGCTGGAAGTCTTTCGTAATCCGACCATTCCTTATGATCAAAAGCAGCGCGTCACAAAAACGCTCATCGAGCGCACGCGCGTGCGCCCGACGACGGCGAATTTCCTTCAGGTCTTGGTGCAAAACCACCGCCTCACCGAACTGCACGAGATCAACAGATTTTTTGCGCTGGAGTTGGATCGGCGTTCGGGCATCGTCTCCGCACAGGTCACGACGGCGCGGCCCGTTCCGGAATCATCACAGAACGCTTTGCGCGCCCGGCTCGCAGCGCTTACCGGCAGCGAGGTGCGACTTCAATTCGCCGTTGACGAAGAATTGATCGGGGGCATCGTGACGCGCATCGGGTCGACCGTCTATGACGGCTCGGTGCGTAGTCAGCTGCAGCAGATCAAGGAAAAAATATCGGGAGAGAAGTGAGTTTGCGATTTCCCATTCATCTCTCACTTAAAAAGCTGAAATTCTGAAATTGGATCAAATTATATGCAACCGATCAAAGCCAACGAGATAAGCGACATCATTCGCCAGCAGATCGAAAACTTCGATACGGGCGTCACCGTTTCGGAAGTCGGCACGGTGATTAAAATCGGCGACGGCATCGCCGAAGTTCACGGCCTGGAAAAGGTCATGGCTGGTGAGCTGCTGGAGTTTCCACACGACGTGCGCGGGCTCGCTTTGAACCTCGAAGAGGACAAAGTGGGTACCGTGCTCTTCGGCGAGTTCCAGGCGGTCAAGGAAGGCGACCTCGTGCGCCGCACGGGGCGCATCATGGAATTGCCGGTTGGTGATGCGTTGATCGGACGCGTCGTCAGTGCGCTCGGCCTCCCGGTAGACGATCTCGGGCCGATCGTCACGGATACGTACAACCCGTTGGAACGAATCGCCCCCGGCGTCGTTGATCGCCAGCCCGTGAAGGAGCCGCTCCAGACGGGTTTAAAAGCGATCGACTCGATGGTGCCGATCGGTCGTGGCCAGCGCGAATTGATTATCGGCGACCGCCAGACGGGCAAGACCGCCGTCGCGCTCGACACGATTCTCAACCAGAAGGGTAAAGACGTGATCTGCATCTATGTCGCCATCGGCCAGAAAGCTTCGACCGTTGCGCAGATCGTCAAGACTCTGAAGGACTACGACGCGATGGGTTATTCGATCGTCGTCAACGCCTCGGCCTCTGATCCGGCCGCGATGCAGTATCTCGCGCCGTATGCGGGTGCGGCGATCGGCGAATACTTCCGCGACTCGGGTCGTCACGTGCTGACCATCTATGATGATCTCTCGAAGCACGCCGCGGCCTATCGGGAAATCTCGCTGCTGCTGCGCCGCCCGCCCGGAAGAGAGGCGTATCCGGGAGACGTCTTTTATCTCCACTCGCGCCTTTTGGAGCGCGCGGCCAAGTTGTCTGATGCCAAGGGCGGCGGTTCGCTGACGAGCCTGCCGGTGATCGAGACGCAGGCGGGGGATATTTCCGCGTACATTCCGACCAACGTGATTTCGATTACCGACGGGCAAATCTTCCTTGAGGCCGACCTCTTCAACAGCGGCATCCGTCCGGCGATCAACGTCGGCAATAGCGTATCGCGCGTCGGCGGCTCGGCGCAGATCAAAGCGATGAAGCAGGTGGCCGGAACATTGCGGCTCGATCTGGCGCAGTTTTGCGAGCTTCAAGCCTTCGCGCAGTTCGGCTCGGACCTGGATAAAGCGACCCAATCGCAGCTGGCGCGCGGGCAGCGTCTGGTCGAGGTTCTGAAGCAGCCGCAGTATCAGCCGATGGATGTCGAGAAGCAGGTGCTGGTGATCTGGGCCGCGACCAACGGTCACGTGGATGATGTGCCGGTCGAGGAAGTGCGGCGCTTCGAGGCCGACCTGCACCGCTTTGTGGAGAACTCACATCCCGCCTTGATGCAGAGCATCCGCGAGAAAAAGGCGATCACGGACGATATCAAAAAAGACCTCACGCAAATGATCGCCGACTTTAAGGAGAGCTGGAGCGAAGAGACGGCGGTGATGACGACCGCTGCGGTCAGCGCATAGATCAAGTCCGGAGTCCGGAGTCGAAGTCTTGGCTTTTGACTCCAGACTCCGGACTCCAGACCTTAATTATGGCAAACCTTCTCGATATCC
>JANOGZ010000772.1:0-1097 GCA_031406255.1 Pyrinomonadaceae bacterium
GATGATCTGCACCGGTTGTTGACGGAAGAGCAGGTCGGCGTGAAAGCCGACCTGGCGGTTATCCGGCGCACAGAGAAAGTAGTCCTTGAAATAATCCCGGCCGAGTCTCGAAGCTTCACGAGCGCGCCGAATTAGAACCGCAGCGATAGTTTTAAAGACCGATGAAATCAAAGGGAGTGCAAAGATGATCACAGTGAGACGCGGCGAGGAGCGCGGCCAGACCGCTACGGCCTGGCTTGATAGCCGTCATACGTTCTCCTTCAATCGCTACTATGATCCGAGATACATGGGCTTTCGCCACCTGCGCGTGATTAACGAAGACTGGATCGCGCCGGCGATGGGTTTCGGGACGCATTCGCATCGCGATATGGAGATCATCACTTACGTGGTCGAAGGCGCTCTCGAGCACAGGGATAGCCTCGGCACCAGCTCGGTGATTCGTCCACAAGAGGTCCAGCGGATGAGCGCCGGCACCGGCGTCAGTCACAGCGAGCGCAATCCTTCGGAAAGCGGGCCGACCCATCTCCTGCAAATCTGGATCGAACCGGAGCGTTCGGGCACCCCGCCGGGCTATGAACAGCGTCTGTTTTCGGCCGCCGAGCGAGAGGGGCGGCTGCGTCTGGTGGCTTCCGGCGATGGCCGCGAGAATTCCGTGAGGATGCAACAGGATGTGGCGCTATACGATGCGCTGCTCTCTTCGGGAGAGTCGCTCACACACCGCCTCGCTGAAGGACGCCATGCGTGGGTGCAGGTCGTCAAGGGAGCGTTAGAACTAAACGGCATCGCGCTCAGAGAGGGAGACGGCGCGGCGGTGAGCGAAGAGCGGATGCTCGAGCTGCGCGCCGCCGAGACCGCAGCATTCGTGCTCTTCGATCTGGCCTGATCGTAGCGAGGAACAGGCGCGCCCGATTCCGTTATGTGACAGAGTCGGGCCAGCGCGTAATGAAAAATTCCTGGCCGGATCGCGTGAAATAATCTATCCCCTCAAGGATACCAGCGTCTGTCACCGCCCGGCGCGCTTCGTCGAAAGGTTCGATTGGCTCAGAGCACAACGCGGGAAAGTTGCATAACTTCTCTGAGCGCGCCGCCGCACTTCC
>JANOGZ010000655.1:0-7043 GCA_031406255.1 Pyrinomonadaceae bacterium
GGCCGGAAGAAGCGACAGCTGAACCTGACGTGCGATCTCCAGTTGCGTCTCGAGCCGCTTCTTTTCCACAACCTGCTCGTGCAGCATCGCCTTTTCAATGGTGATCGCGACTTGCGAAGCGAGCAGCATGAGCACCTGCAAATCGTCTTCCGTGTAAGCGTTTAGTTGATCGCTCTCGAGATCGAAGACGCCGATCACATCATCGTTGGAGATGATCGGCGCAACCATCTCCGAACGCGTCTTTTCGCGACAATTGACATAGCGCAGATCGCGTCGCACGTCTGACGAGATGACCGCTTCACCCGTCTGCACGACGTATCCGATAATCCCCTCGCCCGCCTTCAGGCACAATTCCTTTAACTCTTCAATGTCGTATCCACGCACGGCCTCCGCGTGGAAAACATTGACGACGCCCGGTTTGTTTAAGTGAGCGGGTCGGCGATGCTGGTCGCGCACGATGACATAAATGCCGGCCGCATCGTAGGGCAGCAGCGAGCCCAGCGTGTCCATCACCAGGTTGAGGACTTCCTCAAGGTTGAGCGAGCGACTTATCTTTTTCGTGATGTCGAGCAGCAGACGCAGCTTGTCCGTAACGGTGAGGTCCATCCGCGGGGCTGAGTGGGCTACTTTAACGTTTTCCGCCATAGCTGATTTCCCGGCGCCCACCAAATTACGAGGAATGGCGCGCGAGCCAGTTCGATTATACTCGCTTTTGTGAAGATCTATGAGCGCACAACTATTGAGCGGAAAGATCCGGGCGCGAACGTCGCCTTTATCTTACGTTTTCCAACGCCGCGTCGGTCATCAGGGCGAACTCCAGCGCCGCCGACGGGTGGTGTCGAAAAAAATCGTTGACGTCGGAGGGAAGGATCAGGAGCGCCAGTCGCAGGCCGCGTGCGGCAAACATTTCCCCGTAGCGAGCGGCGGCGCGGAGGCCCGCCTGGTCCGGGTCGAGCGCGGCGACGGGGCGAAAGCGGCCGAGCGGTGCGATCCAGTCCTCTTTCAATCCGCCGGCGCCGACAAGCCCGACCGCTGCAAATCCGTGCGCGCTGAGCGTCAGCGTATCAGTGAAGCCTTCGACCAGATAGACCACACTACCGCTGGCTAAACCAGCCAGCGCATCCACGTTGTAGAGTGAAGGCACGCCGCCGCGCAGGTTGTGCCAGCGCGGCTCGACGCCGGCGGCCGTGGTGCGCGCCTGCAGATAAATGGCACGTCCTTCGTTATAAAATGGGAACAGCAGCCGATGACGATAAAAGGTCAGGTGGGCGCGCGTATTGAACAGCCCGCTCCGCTGTAATTCTTCGAGCGCAAAGGCTTCGCGCATTCGGCGCATGACGCGGCGGTAAGCCCGCCGTGGAAAGTAGACTATCCCGGCGCGCGCCATCGTCTCTCTATCAATGCCACGCCGGGCGAGATAATTGAGACCCTCCGTCTGCTCTTCCCCACTGCATGCTCCCAGAAAAGCCTCACAAATTGCCCCCCTGCCGGTTGCATCGAGCGGCTCTTGATGCGCCTCGCCCTCAGCGGCGTCCGCATCCGGCGCGGCGCGCAGGGCAAGCGAGCGTTGACCTGCGGAGGCGTTGAGGCCTAGTCCGCGCGCGATTTCTCTGACGGCGCGGCCGAACGAAACGCCATGCATCAGTTCATAAAAACGGATCGCATCACCGCCTTCGTCACGCGAGAAGCAGTGAAACAACCCTCGTTGCAGATCAATCGAGAGGCTCGGATTTCCCTTGCCACTGTGGCGATGGGGGGGAATCGGGCAGAGTGCGTAAAGTCGTGCGCCGTGCGGTCGGACATCACTGAGATAATGAAGATAAAACGTCCGGTAATCTAACCGTTGTTTGATCTCATCGCGTAACACGCGGAGTCGCTCTTTCGTCGTTTCACTTCGCATTGCCATTGCGGCGAGGTGAGCGGGCCGGCTCCTCCGGATGGCGCGCCCTGTAGTCAGCCCACAAGCGTGACACTTTCATGCGGTATTCAATCAACTCACGGCTAACATTAAAGTGGCGGGCGATTTCCACCGAGGTCATGCCGGCGCGCACAAAGCGGCGTAGCGCGTTGAAGGGAGCGAGCGCCGCCGCGCCGACCGCATAAGCGGCTTCTTCATCCGCCTCGTTATAATCGCGGGCGACCGTTTTGCCCTGCTTATTCTGCGCGACGATCGAGAGCCGATTCGCCTTATGACCGAGAAAGACGTGACACACTTCCTCCATCAGCGTCGCGTTATTGCGCTGCCGCCCGTGCCGCGGGTTCAAGATCACGAGCCGCCAGCCGTTCGGCAGCGGACGCGAACAGGTGCCACCAGACCAGGCGGTGGAGCCCACACCGAGCAGGTGCTCGCGCGTCTCTTCGGAAAGGCCCTGGATTTGATCGAAGTCGACGATCATCAACTTGGCGAAATGGGCGAGCGCAAACGGATCGAGCGGATCATCGTCGCGCCGCAGGCCGGCGAAGTCGCGCAAACCCAGCGCACGCAATTCGTATTGTCTTCCCTTAAACGTCGGTGGTAGCACCTGTTCGTCCACCCGGCGATTATACTCAGCTTTGGGGCTTTGTTTCACTTCCACGAACCCGCTTGCGCTTTGATCACTCGCGGCGGCCAAAACCTGCTCTCCGCTGCGTCTAGCCGAAGAACACGATGGCCGCGCTGCCCTTCTCTCGGTGTGCAGCGCGGCCACTGATCTATGTTTGCGGGAGAGGCCTCTCTGACGACCCGCCTTTTGTTTTGTGATGGAACTAGCGGCGTTTTTGGCGGCCGCTGTTCTCATCACCCGGATGGCTAAACTGCGTGTAAGCGACACGGAATAGTTCTGCCAGCGCTTTCGCCGTTTCAGGCGTTAAATTGCGATCGGCGCGCAAGTGAGCTTCAACGATATCGGGCATCGCTTCCTGCGGAAAATAAACGACGGGCTTGGCTTCATCGCCATCGAGGCGACGACCGCCCATAATCCGCTCCATCGGAACGTTGAGCCACCCGGTCAGGCGCGCGATATTGTCCGCATCAGGCTTGCCCGTACCATTTTCGATACGTGACAGAGTGGAAGCGGATACGCCCGTCACATCGGCGACATCGCGCAGACTAAGCCCCAGATCATCGCGTTTGCGACGGATGGCGCGCCCGAGTTCACCCGTATCTACCAGACTTTTTACTGATTGACCCATATTTGGCCTCCTTCTGAGCGCGTTCAACGCCCCTACCAGGGCAGCCACGCGCCGTCTTAACGCCCCAGACCTTACCACAGGCCCAATCCCAGATGCAAGACTTTGTTTTATGCTTGCAACAGCGGAACACTTCTGGTACACTGTTTCACGTATGAAACAGGCCTTGGCGGCCGGCAGCGAGTAGAAGTCATCGGGGAGGTCCAAAGGCGAAGTGAACAGCGAATTTATCTGGGAAACATTCGATGGTTTATCCAAAACGGTACACCGACAGGGGCGACGCCTGGAGGAAATGGAAGCCCGCCTCGCGGACCTTGAGCGCCGCTTGAGCGAGCGCGCTGTTGCGGTATCACAGCCGACTCCGGTCGAACGTATGGTGGGGGAGATGCCAGCCGAGCGCGCGGCATAAGTTTGAGGAGGATTGAAGAGCCATGACAGTAGCAACGCTTACCGATAAGAAAACGATTTTGCGCGATAAACGAGCGCAGGGCATTGCGGCGATGGGATTGGTCAATCGTGAAGGCGACCGTTTTCGCGTGACGACGCCTTCCCTCCGCGGGCGTCGCTCCAGCTACGAAGTCTGGCGCGATGAAACGGGCAAAGTGCGTTGCTCCTGTCTGGAATTTGAGGAGCAGTCGGCCGAGGATCCGGGCTTTCGCTGCGAGCATATCCTTGCCGTTAAGCACTCGTTGCTGGCGAAAAATTCTGAGGCCGTCACAAAAGGCCATAGTAACTCGACAGCCGTCGCGCCTGTCGTCACGCCCAAAGACACAAAGAATGAGACCATCATGACAACGGTCAACACTGAAGAGAACGCATCCGAGAAGCGCGCTGGAATCGGCAAGGCGGCTGAGCCCGTCACTGAGAGTACAGCGCGTTTCGAACGGGAGCAGAACAAACCGGCCGAGACACCGGAGGAAGAAGCGAAAGATTCATCCATCAAAGCCTCGACGGTTAATTCGCTCGCGAAACACACATACGATAAGGAGCACGAAGAGATGATTAAGCAAAAACGGGCTGCCGGTTTTGCCGCGGAGCCAGAGAATGAAGCGAGTCAGGACATGATGATCGAAAGCGAAGAATCGGCCGGGGCACCGGTCGTTCCACTCGCTTTTGCAAACACGCTGCGTACACTGCGCCAGCCGATTGATCCCAGGTTGATCAAGACGCGTGAAGGCTGGGTTGATCGTCAGGGCAATACACACATCATTGAATATGTGGAATGGCACACAGTGGCTGACCTGCTCGATCGGATCACGCCCGCGTGGTCTCACTCAGTGAGAGGCATTGTGCAGATCGGCGACATGGTCGCGATAACGGCCGCGATCACCGTTGACGGCGTGACGCGTGAAGGCGTTGGCACGGGAACGGCTGACAATGAGACCGGCATCAAGAAAGCCGAGCATGACGCGCTGAAGCGCGCCGCGATCAAGTTCGGGATCGCGCGCGACCTCTACCAACGCGAATCAGAAGTGATCGAAAAACAGGGCGGTGCGCCGCAGGCGGGCGAATTCCCGCGCGATCCGCTCGCCAAATCGATGTCCGATCTAGTGACGGCGAAACAGCTTGGTATGATCCGCGCGCTGGGGCGCGAGGCCGGTATTGATGTCGATGATGAGTGCCTCGCGGTGCTGCGCTGTCGTACCGAGGAATTATCGAAGCGAGCTGCGTCGAGCTTCATTGACCACTTGAAGAATACGCAGCAGGCAGCCGCTGCGGCCGTTGGTGATCAAATGCGTCGCGCGAGCTAATTGAAATGTGTCAAGCGGCGCACGATGGAGACATTCCGGTGCGCCGTTTCGGGAGGTATGAGTAATGACAACCGAAGAGTTAATGCACCAGACGCAACCGCTCGCCTTCGAGATCGAATATGCCGCCGACGAGACGCAAATGGTCGGCGCGACCGTACGTGAAGAGGAAGCGCCACGCTCCAAAAAGGAGCAGATCATCGCGCTTTATGAAAGCGGCACGACCGATATCGCGGAGATCGTCCGTCACGTGACAGCACGGCCTTCCTATGTCGCGCAAGTTTTGCAGTCGGCTGGTCATCTTACGGGTTACTTTGATCTTTACACGACAACGGCCCGTGAGCAGAACATCTACACGCGTTTCTTCCGTAACGTGCTGTCTTTCAAAACAGTCGAAGCGGCGCATCAATCCGTGCAGAAAATAGATCGTCTCTACAATTACTTTGAGCGTCTCGGAGACCGCGCCGGTCAGCACCAGGCGATGGTCCTTGCCCTCACCGGTAAGAACCGCGCGCGGTGGAGCGGTAAGCAGCAAGAGGCGGAAATTTTCAATGAGTGGCTCGCCGCTCACTGAAAGATGGGTGGGGTTTGGGAAGCAGTCCGCTTCACACCTCACGAAGAACGAGCAAGGGGAAGGTTTGAAAGGTGAGTTTTCGCAAGCGGGGAGGCTCACCTTTTTTTTCTTTCTTCCACATTGAACCTCGCCGCGTGGCGGAAAGCGCGAATGGCAGTAATCAACCAAATTCTAATTCTGGAGGACAAAAACGATGGCCGAACAAGCAACTGCACACGAAATGCCCGCGCCAGGAACGATCTGCTGGAACGAGTTGGCGTCTAAGGATGTCGGGGCTGCCAAGAAATTCTACACGGAGTTGCTGGGGTGGAAGCTCACTGAAAGCAATGCGGCGGGGATGGCTTACACGGAGGTTCACGCCGGTGGCCGCCCCATCGGAGGCATGTATCAGATGACCTCAGAGTTTGGCGACGCGCCTTCACATTGGATGGCTTACGTCGCCGTCGATAACGTCGATGCGATGGCTAAGCGCGTCGAAGAGTTAGGCGGAAAGGTCTGCGTGCCCCCGACGGACATCCCGAACGTCGGTCGTTTTACCGTCATCACGGACCCGACCGGAGCAACTATCTCGCTCATCAAGCTGGGTGGCGCTTAGAACTCGACCCCGGTCGATCAAGCGGTTAGAACTATCACCCTCGCCGGAGAATTTCCTCGCTTTACTTCGAAGCTTTACGTGAAGCCAAACTCCCGATCAAGAAATTGGCAAGCATCACCTCGCCGGAACAAATGCGCAAAGCGCTCGCGTCTCTGCGCATCAGTCGAATCGAGTCAAAGGAATTGAGTCATGAAAAAGTATCTTTCACTCATCGTCCTTGGTGTTTTGCTTACTATCGGTGGTTGGGGTGTTTCTGCAACGAGCGGCAATGCGGCAACCATCATACTGGAGCAACAACGACAAGACATCGCGGGCCAGATCATCGCGCGCGAGAGGGCGGCCGTCGAGGCATGGCAGCGCAAGGACAAAGCATTCTGGTCAGACTTTCTGGCGGATGAATCCACATACTTCGGCCCGCACAGCCCGTATCTGGAGATCGAGCCGAAAGTCAACATGCTGCCGAAGTTTGAGCAACACGTCGAGCAGTTTAAGTTTCTCGACGTTCAGATGTATAACGCGCGCGTCCAGGTCTATGGTGATATCGCGATCCTGACCTACAACAATGCGGTGACGGCCAATTTTGGCGGCCGGCCCGTCAGTTATACGGGTAAGATGAGCGTCGTCTACGCCCGACAGGGCGGCGCATGGCGCGTTGTGCACGGGCATGAATCGATGAATCCGGGCGCGCAGTAGTAGTAGTAATAATTAGAACCGGCGCGCGCCTGACCAGAAGGCTCCACCGGGGGTTTGGCGACCAAGCGAATCCATGGCACCTCCTCGATGCCGCCGAAACCGAAGAAAACCCACACTGGCCGCCCGCAGCCAAGTCTCGATAAAGAAAGACTTGGCTGCGGGCGGCCAGTGTGGGTTTTCTTCGGTTTCGGCGGCATCGAGGAGGTGCCATGGATTCGCTTGGTCGCCAAACCCCCGGTGGAGCCTTCTGGTCAGGCGCGCGCCG
>JANOGZ010000858.1:0-14396 GCA_031406255.1 Pyrinomonadaceae bacterium
CTCGCGCTGTGGCTGAACCTCCATCGAGGAGCGATCGATTCGCCTTTCCGGCAGAGTCGTCGCGGCGCGCGTCGTGGAATGAGATCCTTCGTCGTCACGACATCAGCCTTCTCTGGAGAGAGTTGCAGCGGGTAGCACTCAATCATCCGCTGGTGCGCGCATCACACGACCCCGGCCTCCTCATCGAAGAGGGAGATGCGCGCCGTAGCGCGTACAAAGACCTGACGCAGGAACTCTTTGTGCGGCTGCTGCAGAAATCACGTTTTCAGCACTATCTGGATACGGAGATGACCGATGCCGAGATCGAATGCGAGATCGGCCAGATCGAGCTGACCAATCTCCTGACCTCCGAACTCCGGAAGCGATATCCCGAATCTTACCGCCTCGCACGTCGTATCTCGACGATTATTCAATCGAGCGTAAAGTTTTGCCGCTTCGACATCAGCGCCGGGGAAGAGGCCGCGCCTCGCCGCCTCGCCGATCGCATCTATGGTCTGAGCAAGTGGCGCGGTATCAAATCGTACGGTTCCTCTCACGATCTCAAACAGCGGGTGCAACTCGTTCCAATTCGTCAGCGCGATACGCGCGTGACGGGATGCACGGGGGATA
The DNA here is from genome assembly GCA_031406255.1 of Pyrinomonadaceae bacterium. Classification (GTDB taxonomy): domain Bacteria; phylum Acidobacteriota; class Blastocatellia; order Pyrinomonadales; family Pyrinomonadaceae; genus JANOGZ01. The sequence goes on from JANOGZ010000858.1 coordinate 610, forward strand.
CGCAGATCATCATCACCAATGCCGATCTGGAAGACCTGATCATTTCTGTGCTTGAAGCGTGTGATACGCCTGTGAATATGCGTCTGCTGCGCAGCCTCGTCACGTCACGCCTGCCCGTGATGGATATCTATCTTGTGCCATTGCGGGCCGTCGGCGAGTCTGACGGAAGGGATTTTGATCCGGTTGATGGTTGTGAGAACCCGGAACAGTTGCTGATCAGACGTGAATCGGAGAGAGAAGCGGTCGAACTGGTGGATCTATTTTTGAAAGATCTGCACGGCGCCGTGCGCGGTAAGGCCAAGCAATATGACCGCATCCTCGGAGTGCTCTGGCATTGTTACCTCAGCCCGGAGCGGATCACGCAATTGGGGGCGGCGGAGCGCCTCAACGTTTCCGACTCGTTGGTTTCCGATTATCGTTGTCGCATTGAGCAGCGCCTGCGCGCGCTGTCCTTCTGCAGGATCGCTGAGGCGCGCCTGTTCGAGACGTCCCTGCGCGAGCGTGTCGGCGCGCTCGTATTGTCCTTTCCAACGGTGGTTCATGAAGAGGACAAGGAGTTGAGGGCACCATGAAAAGAATTATATTTGCCGGTATCAATATATTGGTGATCGTCGTGGTCGCGCCGATTAGTGCGCAGACACAAATAAACTCCGCCCTTCACAATCGCGCCCGGGTCGCGGTTGTCGGAGCGGGTAAGCCAAACAGTAGCGCACCCGGACGTCAGGAACGCGAGACCCGCGCGCGCCGGAAGTCCAAAGGCGGCCAAAGCGATTACAGGATTTATTATAACCAGGGCGTCAGGCATGCTCTTTCCGGCCGGTATGAGGAGGCCATCGCCGCCTTCAAACGTGCGATCGCTTTAGATCCCGATGAGGGAGATGCGTATTTCAACCTCGGTGACGCTTATTCTGATGTGGGCCGGTGGGCCGAAGCGGTGGAGGCATATAAGCAAGCGATCGTCCGGAGACCGAGGGATGGCGAAGCCTATAACAACCTGGGCGTCGCCTATTTTAAGTCGGGCTCGTACGGAAATGCCTTCGACGCTTTGACGGAGGCGATTCGCATCCACCCGAAATGGGCCGAACCCCACTATAACTTGAGCAATGTGTTTTACAAATTAGAGCGATACGATGCCGCAACTGTGTCATACCGGGAAGCGGTCCGCCTCAGACCTGACTACGCCACAACCCGTTCACCGCTGACCGCCCGGTTGCAAACGCCCGCGACCAGTAATACCCCCGGGAGCAGCAAGACGGTGATCCGTGCCACGTCGCCGACGAGCGCCTCGGTCGGGCCACCTGCCAGAACGAACACGGGACCGGCGAGGGGCAAGCCCTTACGCGAGGCGCCTGTCAGCGCGGCGGCAGGGGACGTCAAGCGGAAAGATGCGGAAGCTTACTATCATCTTGGAATAACACATGGCCGCGAAAAGCGGTACGATGAGGCGGTCATCGCCTTCAGGCGAGCGGCCCTCATCAAGCCCAATTATACGGATGCATACTTCGGCTTAGGACACGCATATTCTTACCTGGGTCGCTGGAAGGAGGCGATCGAAGCGTACGAGCAAGTCCTCCGCGTTGATCCGAAAGACACAGAAGCTTATTACAAGCTGGGCGAAGCTTACGTTAAATTGCGAGCGCAGGCTGGCGCTCCGGCTCCGCCGAACGGCGCGAGCGGATCGGCAACCAGCGAGATTACCCGAAGCGATGAGAGGACAGCCATTGGCGAAAAAGTCGGCGAGACGAGCACCAACTCTTCGGCCCAATCCCCGGCCGCCCCGGCTGCGTTAGCAAAAGAAACGAGTGCGGTTTCCGCAACGGGCAGCGCGTCGCCAAAAACAGGCGATGCCGTCGCCTCGCCGCGCGTTCCCTCGACCCTTAAAGACAATACCGAGTCGAGACAGATCGTCTCTTCTGAGGCAACAGCTGCCGCTGACCCGATTAGCATTTATCGCGTCGGCGCGGGTGATGTGCTGGACGTCCGCTTGCTAAACCTGCCGACGAACCGATCGACTCTCTTTACCGTAACAGCGGGCGGGTTGCTCGAGTATCCCCTCCTCAGCGAGCCGCTTCAGGTCGCCGGACTGACGACTGACGAGATCGGCGCGCGTCTCGCTTACGAGTTGAAGCGCGGGGCCATTAATGAACACCCTGAAGTTGCAGTCGCTGTGCGCGAATATGTCAGCCACACGATCATTGTGAGCGGTCTTGTCAGCGATCCGGGTACCAAAGTCTTGCGCCGCGAGGCGATACCGCTGTATGTCGTGATCGCTGACGCCCAGCTGCGGCCCGAAGCCGGTCAGGTGGTGATTGATTCACGTGCGACCGGCCAGAAAACAACGGTAGATCTCACCAACCAGGCGGCGCTGAGGATGCTCGTTTACACGAGCGACATCGTGACGATCGAGGCGCGGCCTCGGCAGTTCTTCTACATCGGCGGTCAGGTTGGTTCACCTGGACAGAAGGATTTCCATCGTGGCATGACTTTGACGCAAGCCATCTTAGCCTCGGGAGGAGAGCTGTCCAGAAAAGGCACGGTGAAAATCATGCGGCAGAATAAGGACGGTCTTTTAACGACCGCTTCATATAGTTTGAAGGATATATTGTCGGGCAGGTCGCCCGACCCAATTTTGGAGCCGGACGACCGCATCGGAGTCGAGCCGTAATATTGCTTGAGTAGTTGTGATCCGCGCGATCTGTGCGCGCTGTCGTGTTTGTTAGCTAAAGTATCCGGGCGACGAAGAATTCGCTCTGGACTTTCCTGGCTACCACTAAGGCAATCGAGGGAGCGGACCCCGCTTAAGCGTAACCCCTTTCAAGGCTTCATGGAGGTTTGAAATGTCAACCGCCGTAATGTTTAAGAAGCAGCAGCCGGTAATAGACGCACAAGCCTGGGTGGAGGCGGCGGAGAGCGGCGATACGAAGACGATTAAAGCCCTCTTAGCTGCCGGTGCGGACGTAAATGCGGCGACCCCTCCCGGTGAGACAGCATTAATGGGTGCTTCTGCCTACGGCCACATTGATATCGTGCGTATTCTTCTGGATCAAGGCGCGGACATCAACGCGCACAGAGCGGATGGATTTACGGCCCTGATGAGCGCGGCGTTCTTCGGCCGCTCCGATGTGGTGCGTACGTTGGTGGCGGGTGGCGCCGATATGAATGTGCGGGCGCTCGGCATGACAGCTCGGCAATGGGCCACTTCGAGAGGCTTTACGGAGCTCGCGGCATTGCTAAAACACTCTGACGAAGCGGCTGGCATTCACGGAGCCACGACGGATCAGCCGTCCGAACGCTCCGCCTTTGAACTCTCGGGCAGTCGTCCCCCGGCTCTGACCGGGGCACAACTTGACGAGCCCGTTGACGTTGCGGGTAGCCTTACTCCGGCGGCGCCGATCGAGACGAAAGCGGATCTGCCCGCCGCTTCACACACAGTCCGCCGTTCGTTGAAGATCGCTCCGGAGCCTTTCGTTTTACGAGGAGCACACTTGTACCGACAGCCTGCCGCTGCGCGCATCGTCGCGCCCGGAAGCGACGACCGGGCGGCGGCGAATAAGGCTTTTGAGGGTGATGAGACAACCATCGTGCCGGTAAAGAGGGTCTTTGACGGCGAGCGTTGGCGTAAGAGGAGCGACGCGATACGTGAGAGATTACGAGCCGGAGTGCTCCAGAACGCCAGGGCGGCACTAGTATTCTTATCGTCCCCGGCGCAACAGGAGAGAGACTTTGACCGTGGGCGACGCTGGCACAGGACAGGCTCCGAAGAGAACCTCTGGCGCCTCGCGGCGATCGTCGCAGTGGTTATGTTGGTCGTATCCGGGGGGGCGGTCTATATACTGATCAATGATACGAAACGGCCGCCGCTGAGCCCGTATTATCCACTGCCAGGAGTTTATACTGCCAACCCTGTGATAGCTGTGCCGCTGGTTTCAAAGCAGAGCGAGCACATCATTCGACCCAGGAGCTCATCTAAGATTCCGATCATCGCTCCGAACCCGCTGAGGCAAACGAATATCGTGTCTCGGGGGAGAGACGTGATGAAACGCAGCGACGCTACCGGCGCGCCGCCATCCGCTCGGGGTGCAGATCGGCGCCGCAGCGAGGCGCCCGGTGTGGTCAGCCTCGCGCCGCAGGACGAGACGGAGGGTGCGCCGCGCGTAGAGAAGAAGCTGGTCTTACCTTCGAGCAAAAACGACGACGAGCGGCAGGGTGTGATAAAGTCGCGACGCACACAATCGCGGGATGCGGTGACGCCCGAACCGGTCTCTTTACCTGTTTCGTCGCCACCACCCGCGGCCTCGCCAAAGAAAAAAGTGATTCAGTGGCCTTGACCACCCCTGGTCGCGTATCTGAATGGCCTCCCGGGTGTTGACGGGGCCGCGCCTTCTCATCTCAAGCATGCGCCCTGCTCGTGAAGTCTGAATCCGAGTATCAGAATGATCGCGAGTAAGGCTGAAGGTGAAACTTTGCTTTCGCCGGCGAGCCTCTGCTAAGAAAAGACAACGACGGCCCCGGAGACATAAAAAAGTCGTAATCGTTGAGCAGTCAGCGCTCAGCTTTCAGCTGACATAAAGAAACGCGCCCCGGCGCCCGGCGCGTCCCCGCACGCGCGCCATCAAAGATCGACACCTCACATGACCGGCTGACCGCTGATCGCTGATGGCTTATGGCTTATAAAAAGGCGAAAGATGAATTAGCGAGACGGGTCGAAGAATCAGGCGCCGGACTTTCGACAACTCCTGCCTCCTTGGTGGAGCACAGGCCACCGGGCGGAGGAGTCGCTGAGGAAATCCGAGTTCAAGCATAAAGAGATGGAAGCCGAGTACCGCAGCCTCATCGAATCATTGCCGGCAATCGTCTACGTCGCCGAGCCCGAGCCGCCCTACTCGTCCATCTATGTCAGTCCGAGTGCTGAAACGCTGGGCTATGAGTTGGATGAATGGTATCGCCGCCCGGATTTTTGGTTGAGTTTGATACATCCGGATGATCGTGAGCGGGTGCTCAAAGAGACTGCGACGGCAAGGGCCACCGGCCAGGAGAATGAATACGAGTACCGGGTGATCGCGCGCGACGGCTCGACGCACTGGCTCCACGACAGAGGGCGTTTCGTGTTGGACGGAGAAGGCAAGCCGATCTGCTGGCAGGGGGTAATGCTCAACATTACCAAGCGCAAGCAGGCGGAGGAGGCGCTCCGCCATCCTAATGCGATCCTTGCGGCGGTGAGTTTCGCCGCCCAGCGATTCCTGGAGCCGGCCGACTGGGAGCAGAGTATCAAGGAGGTGCTGGAGCGATTGGGGCAGGCGACGGAAGTAAGCCGGGTCTACATCTTTGAGAGCCATACCAGCCCGGATGGCGAGCTTTTAATGAGCCAGAGTAATGAATGGGTCGCGCCGGGCATCCCGCCGCAGGTGGATAACCCTGAGCTGCAGGGAATCTCCCTCCAATCCGGGGGCTTCATGCACTGGAAAGAGACCCTCGCCCGGGGCGAGATCATCTACGGGCATGCGCGAGAGTTTGCCGTCGACGTGCAGGAGCATCTGATCGCGCAAAGCATCAAGTCCATCATCGCGGTGCCGATCATCGTTGATCATCAGTGGTGGGGATTCATCGGGTTCGATGAGTGTTTGATGGAACACGAATGGTCGGCGGCGGAGAGGGATGCTCTGAAGGCGGCGAGCGGCACGCTGGGTGTCGCCCTTCAGCGCCGACGGGCCGAAGAAGGGCGCTCGCGCTTGCTGGAGAAACTCGTCTTCGCGCAGGAGGAAGAGCGTCGCCGCGTCGCCCGCGAGCTGCATGATCAAATGGGGCAGCATCTCTCCGCGGTCATGCTGGAGCTCAAAGCGCTGCTCGGTACGTCTCAAGACCAATCACCTGAGTACGACCGCCTCCGCCAGTTGCAGAAACTCGTCGAACGGGGCATGCAGGAAGTGAACACCCTCGCGTGGGAGTTGCGCCCCGCCGCACTCGACGACTTAGGGTTGCAGAGCGCGTTGACAAACTATGTCGAGAAATGGGAGGAACGCGCCGGGGTGCCGGTGGACTTCTACAGCGAGTTGGGCAAGCAGCGCTTACCTTTGCACTTTGAAACTACCTTCTACCGCGTCGTCCAGGAAGCGCTCAATAATGTGCTCAAACATGCGCAGGCGCGGCATGTGAGCCTTATCCTCGAGCGTCGTCGTGACCACGTGCTCGTCGTTGTCGAAGACGATGGTCGTGGTTTTGACGCCGAGGAGTTGATGAAAGCTCCGGCGGCGCATGGAAGGTTAGGACTTCTCGGGATGCAGGAACGTGTGGCGCTGGCCGGCGGAGCGCTCGACATTGAATCCACTCCCGGCGCGGGCACCACACTGATCGTGAAAATCCCGATCAGTCCGGACGAAAATGGAGACTCGCATCCATGAGTACACGACGCATCACCAGATTCTCATCTGCTAAACCCCGATGCCGAATCAGGGAATTCCCTGATCGACTTTGCGTTGTTGCCTGATGGGTGAGCGTGCAAAAGCTCGGGGCCTGCGCCGTCAGGGGAGAAAGCAGAAAAGAACCCGGAAAACTGCTGATCGGAAGCGCCTGAAACTTCCACACAATTGCCTGGCTCTTTTCTGTAGATGCGGTACTTCCACTAAATTGGAAATGAAGCGCGTGTCACGGTCCAGTGCTTGACAACACCGTTCGTCGGTTCATCAGTCAGAAGCATTCAAGCACGGTAAAATTCCTTTTCGCCAGCGAAAATTGGGAAATCAAGACCATGAGAGTACTACGCATTGTCTTAGCTGATGATCACATTGTGATGCGTGAGGGTTTGCGGGCGCTGATCAATGCGCAGCCGGACATGGAAGTCGTCGGAGAAGCCAGTGATGGTCGAATCGCTCTGGTAAAGGCCCGGGAGCTCCGTCCGGATGTGGTGGTCATGGATGTCTCGATGCCGGAATTGAACGGCATTCAGGCGACCGAGCAGTTAAAGCGCGAGCGCCCGGAGGTGAGGGTGCTGGCGCTCACGGCCTACGATGATTCGGGTTATTTACGCCAGTTGCTGGAGGCGGGCGCCTCCGGCTATGTGCTGAAAAAGGTCGCCGCCGAAGAATTGATCAAGGCGATACGCGTGGTTGCGGCCGGCGGCGTCTATCTCGACCCGACCATGGCCGGCAAAGTCGTCTCCGGCTTTGTCGATAAGAAAAAGCTCAAAGGCTCACGGCAGGGCAGCGACTTGAGCGAGCGTGAAAAAGAGGTGTTACGCCTCATCGCGTGGGGCCATACCAATAAACAGATCGCCTCGCAGCTCAACATCAGCGTCAAAACGGTGGAGACCCACAAGGCCAATTTGATGGAAAAACTCGATTTTCGTAGCCGCGCCGACATCGTCCGCTACGCTCTGCATCAAGGCTGGCTGCATGACAGCCTGATAATTCTTCTCTCGACAGCCTCCCTGGTGCTCCGTTTCATCAATACGTATCAGCATTAGGCGGCGCACTTTCTCTAACCGTATACATTTCCCCGCAGCGCACCGCCGTTCATCTCCCGGCGTCGACTGGCGGCTGGACTTTGATCGTGAACGTGACGGTCGTGACCTTACCGCCGCGTTGAAACTGAGTCCAGATGCGGTACGGACCAGCTTCCGGGAAATACGTCCCGAACTCGACCTTTGGTCCACCGCGCATTGTGGCGCGGTCGGCGCCTTCCGGTAACATTTCGGTAGGGTGCGAATGGAGGTAGTGCGATTGATCCGCGTTCAGAATCAGCGTATGGCCCCAGGCGCCGAGATACGGCTCCAGATTCCGCACCGGCTCGCCGGTCTTTTCATCGGTGAGGTCGTATTTAAGATTGACGAACGCGCCGGCGAGGGGCGCGACCGTTCCTAATTTCAAACTGATCTTCATCCCATCAACAGTTTTTGTAAGCGTCTCGTCGGGCGTCAGAGTCGCGGGAATGGCAACCGGCGCGGCCTGGCGACCGGCTGTCAAAATCTCACGATGGATCACCTGAACCGTACCGCCGACCGGGAAAAAATCGGAGTGAGCTTTATAAAGCCCGGCCTGTGGCAGCGCTGTCTCGACGATGTAACTGCCGTCGGGCTGGAGTTGCGGGTGAATGTGCTGGTAGTGCTCCATGTCCTGGCTGATGATGAAGAGGTGAAAAAGTTTTTCATGCATCATCACAAACTCCTTCACGCGGGCGCCCGTCTGGGGATGGGAGACGATGAAACGCAACTGCACTTTTTCGTGAGGCTCCGGACGAGGCGGCGTGGATGTTAGCTCAAGCCCATATTCGCCGAGGACGGAGGGTTCAACCGACCCGAGCGGCATCCCGCATCGAGGGCACAGCCCTTCCTGAGCGCTGCGGACTTCAGGGTGCATGACACAGGTATATTCGTAGGTCGGAGCCAGCCGTTCCATTTCTTTCAACCGCTCGGCGGGTGACATGGAGGCCCATGTCGGTCGCGTTCCTGAGGCGACCGGGCCGGCAGACTGAGCTGCGTTCCGATTCGTGGCTCCCGGTCGTTGATCGCTCCCCTTTGGCCTTCTTTTATTCTTTGATCTGGCGGGGGATGACCGCGCGACCAATTTCATTTCGCACCGCGGGCACTTGCCAGGCATGGCCGATTTCACATCCGGATGCATCGAGCAGACATATCGCACCGACTTTTGAAACATGGCTGACGCCGGTGCGACAAACGAAAGCTCAAGACAGGCAGCTAGCAGCAAAAGTCCGAAAATGCGTAACATGATTTACTCCTTTACATCAGCCTTGTGACTGACCGCCCACAACATTGCATTTGAATGGACGGGGTGTAACTAAACCTCAGACATGAGTTGGACAAAAAGTCCGATCTCTGGGCGGTCATAAGTTGACCTGATCCGTTAAGTATTGTGAAATCAACAAAGACGGTTTTCGACTCATGACTGAAGCTGGAAAATGGGCGAATCGTAGAGCAGCGATCAAAGCAACGATAGGAAGAGAACGATCCGGCATTCTAATCAAGTGCTTCGTCATAAGCAAGCGTAAGAAAAATGGAAGCTTATGATGAAGCTGGCTGTGTAGGGTCATTGTCGCTGTGCGACAGCAATTCGCGGACAATGACCCACTTCGCATTCCTCGAAATCGAAGCAGAACGGAAGCTCATCGCGGCGGTAAACCGGAAACTGCCGTAGCTTCCTGTAATCCCTCAACAGGTACACACGCCCGTCTTCGGTCTCCGCCTCTGACCGGATTGTTAACGCGAAGTTCCTTTTGACAAGTCGCAGTCCTACTGTTTATCCTGCCCATGTACACGGGCAAACGTGTCCGGGCATAAAGAGCACCGAAGCTAAGATGATCAACCAAGCTTACAGCTATCGCTATTATTACGGCCCACGCTCCGCGCGGAGGGGTGTGGCGGGCGGCGGCTTTTTGCGTGTGATCGTCTAGCGAGACACCAAAAACAAGTTTCCACGAGCCGGCCACTCAACCTTCCGATGCGGGGGGGTAGTGGCCGGTTCTTTTTGCGTGAATCTCTAGGGTTAGAGACCGAGTGGGGTTCGAAGATCATGACAGTGCGAACACATGAAGAATTACTACAAGACCACGTCGATGCGCGGATGGTCGCCGGAGAACTCGGCGATGCGACGGCGGGACGGAATGCGATCGTTCAACTCGATCCGGATCATCCGGGTTTTCGCGACCAGGAGTACCGCGCACGCCGCAACCGGATAGCGCAGATCGCGATGGAGTACCAGCCGGGTGCGTCCATCCCCGATGCGCCCTACACGCCGCAAGAGCACGAGGTCTGGCGCACGATCCGGCAGGCGCTCCAACCGGCGCATCGGCAGCACGCCTGCGCCGAATATCTCGCATGCGTGAAGCGTCTGGACTTGCCGCGTGATCGCATTCCGCAGTTGCGCGAAGTGTCGGCGAAGGTCGAAGCCCTCAGCGGGTTTCGCCTTGAGCCCGTCGCCGGCCTGGTCGAGCCGCGCGTCTTTCTCGAATCTTTAGCCGGCGGCGTCTTTCTCTCCACGCAGTACATCCGTCATCACTCGACACCCCTCTACACGCCTGAGCCGGACGTGGCCCACGAAGTCATCGGCCACGCCGTGACGCTGGCTAGTGTGCGTCTGGCCGAACTAAATCGTCTGGTGGGTCATGCCGTCAAACGCACACGATCGACTGAAGCGCTGGAACGCCTCGCGCGGGTTTACTGGTTCACCATCGAATTCGGCGTGCTGCGCGAAGACGGCAGGGTAAAGGCATATGGCACTGGCCTGTTGTCGTCGGCTGGAGAGTTAGAGGTCATGCACGATGCCGATTTTCGCCCGTTTAATTTGGAGGCGGCATCCCGTCAGGATTTTGATCCGACGAAGTATCAGCCGGTTCTATTCTGCGCGACTTCATTTGAAGAGATGTACCTGACGTTGCGGGATTACCTCGTTCACTGGTCGTCAAGCAGATTGATTTAATTTTCCCGGCTGGTTAAGTAGGCAAGTGTTAGTCCGGCGCCCCAACAAGGGCGTCAACCAACTGCTTGTGCCGCCGTTTCACCGTTTCCGTCGCCTGAGAAAGTAATCCACCGAGAATCGGTCGTCTTCGCGCGGCAGCAGTAAGACAAACAGCAATAGCGCGAGGCGTGGGATAACGTGCGTGTGAAACTCGTAAAGCGGCTCCTTCAAGAGATGTCCGAAAGTAACGATGGCTAACACCGATCCGAGCGAAATCAGCGCTTCACGGGTGCGCAGGCCGAGCATAATTAAAGCACCGGCGACGAGTTCGACGAAAGGGATGATGACGCCGACACCCCACAACGACCAAACGGGCAAGAAGGTATCGGCATATGGCAGAAAATACTTGCGGGCATGTTCGAGCGGCCCCAACTGAAAGACCTTGAACACGCCGGCCATAAAGAAGATCAGTCCAAGAACGAGCCGCGCGAATAAAAGCGCCCAACTCCGTTCGATGGTATTATCTCGCTGCATTCTCATCCTACAGTTTTCTGTCTGGGGTCAACGTGAATATGCGGCAGCGGTCCGTGAGCGCCTCTGCTTCTCATTCCGCCAGCGCCTTGCGATAACTCTCTTTGATCATCTTTATAGTGGACTCAGCATAGACCTGTGTAGTCTCCAGCTTCGAGTAACTTCTGAATCTGATCTATTGGCATCCCTCGCTCCAACAATGTGGTCGCCACTGAATGCCTCAAGAGATGCGGGTACACCCTTTTTTTGATCTTCGCACCCTCGGCGGGTGTCTTGACGATCTGCTGGATGCGCCGCGGCGAGTACGGCAGGTGCCGGTTGGTCTCAAAGAGATAGCCCGTGCTGCGCTCGCCTAAGTGCGTCCGCAACTCTTGGGCCAGCTCCGCTAGGATTGGGACGTACCGGCTCTTCCCTCCCTTGCCTTTGTCAATCAGGATCATCAACTCTTCAAAGAAGAAATGCTCGACTTTGATGTTGGCGAACTCTGACACACGCGCGCCGGTCTGAAACAATGTCTTGATGAGCAGCCCGTGCTCACTCCTGTCTTTGTAGGCGTGTTGAATAAGCCGCTACTCTTCATCCCTTGAGAGGCGCTGAACAACCCGCTTGCGAGTTTTCAACCGCTCGATGCCTAAAGCCTTCCTCACCTCTTTCGAGACGTACCTTGCCTGGTCGCATTCCGCCGCCGCATAGAATCATGTGGTTCCGTAACGATCTACGGACGTCAACAAGTTTTAGAATTTGCGGAACAAGCGGTGATACCTTGATGCGCGGTAAACCAAACGCTCCGTTTCATAAATACGTATCAGGATAGCTAAGGTAGGAGGCAAGCCAGACAAATGTGCGCCGCCTAATGCCGATACGTATTTATGAAATGTGTGGTACTCTTACCCCGCAAACCTAAATTCCATCGGGGAATTCCCTGATCGACTTTTCGCTGACACCTGTTATCCTGCTCTTAAATCTGTAAATGAGATTTTTGACGGAAACTGAAACGCGTGTGACGGTGCAATTTCCAGTCCGCACCTGTCTATTCGCCTCGTAGTGCTGTAAAGCAATGCTCTCCCGCAACAATACATTGCTGCTGCTCTGGTAATTGCTAACGCTTACTCACGTTAATCTCAAAACACACGTGCGGGCATGAATCCACAAAACCCCGGGCAAACTGTTTGAAGTTTGTCCTGAATGAGGAGACAACTTATGAAAAAGAGAATAACCACCCTACTGCTGATGCTTGCCCTCGCCTTCAGCGTCGGGGCGGTGCTGCTCACCAATACGGCGGAAGCGAACCATCCGGTGTTGGTCGAGGGCAACTGCCCCGGTCCTGCGGCGAGAACTAAAGTACTTCCAGGGACGTGCGGCGACTTCGATGGAGATGGCAATATCGGCACTGCCGAGGACGTTGACGGGCCTGATCGGATCTTTGGCACGATCAACGCGGCTCTCGGTGCGGGCGCCGGCCCCGCCGCCGGCACCGGCGCCAACCAGAACGGCAGGGTCATCATTGTCGCGTCCGGTAACTACCCCGAGATCGTGTCCATCACGGGTGCCAATGGCAACGTCCTGCTGGAAGCCGCACCCGGCGTCGAGGCCAACATCGAGGCGGTGCTCCAAGGCGATACAACGCCGCCGGGCAACGGCGGTCGTCAGGACGCGCCGGGCATCATCGTTAACGCGCCGGGCGACCGCTTCGTTGTGATTCGCAACATCACGAGCCGCAACTGGACGAGCGGCATACAGGTGCTGGGCGACTCGCGCGTCGACATCGAGGGCGTCCGTCTCGACAGCAATACGAACTTCGGCGTCGAGGTCAGGGACAACGCGCAGGTGACGATCGCCAAGAGCGAAATCTCCGGCACGGGCCGCCGCGCCGGAGGGCCTACGCCCGCATCTAACCCGAATAACTTTCCGACGCAAGCCAATCCGATGCCCGGCAACGGGATCGACTTCTCTGGCAACTCGCGGGGGACGGTGTTTCTGACGACGGTCAGCCACAGCTTCCGTGCAGGGATCGCGAATCGGACGGGCAAAAGAGACAATGTCTGTGCCTCGAAGGTGAACGTCTTTGGCAATAACCCGAACTTCCAGAATGTCAGAGTTACCTCTAAGCCATGCAACGTTGATGACGATGGCGACAGCGACAGTCGTTAGGGCACGGTAAATTTCTCCGGAGCTGATCGTGTCTTCGTTTTCTCGATGAGCCCCCAGCCTCGCACAGGTTGGGGGCTCATCGAAGTTTCCCTTACAAGTTGAACTCACGGTAGACTGTTACGAGAATTTTTTTGTAGAGGGGAGCGATGGTGGCCAGATCCGTCAACCGTCCAGGGAGCGGCCTCCTCCGGATTCTTCCTCTTCAGTTCGGGTCGCGCCTCACTTTCTGAGGCGCCGCCGACTTCAATTCAAAGTCCAGACACGCGCGTCGGGGGGATGAAGACGAATGAAACAAATGGTGTCTGTCGCCTGCGCCCTGTTAATAGCGCTCACTTCGAGTTGCGTGTCGCCGCGGGCGAGCGAAGAACCATTCACAGAGAGCGCTCCAACAGCCGCCGCCAGTGTGCCGGCAACGGTCGCCGCGGCCGCATCCATCCGTGTCTCTGCCGAAGGCGTGGATGCTGCCGAGCCGACCATCGCACCGGGACGCGACGCGACCGTCTACATCGTGTGGGTCGAGCACGGCGCGCGAGGGAAGGCGGATGTCCTGCTCGCGCGTCTTGATCGTGAGGGCGAGCGAGTGGGCGAGCCCGTCCGCGTTAACCCGAAAGCCGGAGCTCGGCAGCGACACGTCCGTCTCTGCCGTGCACACCACCGCAAGCGGCGCGACGATCTTCGCGGCCGGCACCATCGCTTGGT
>JANOGZ010000870.1:0-11248 GCA_031406255.1 Pyrinomonadaceae bacterium
GGGGGCGACGTCCGGCCACCGCGCGAGCGGCACCCGTTCCTGGTACTCGGCGACGCTGCGGATCGTGGCAAACCGGTGGGCGCGCCCGAAGGCGGTGTCGGCGTTGTCGTCCAGGTAGGCGGAGAGCAGCGCCGTCTGCGCCGCCTCCGGCGCCCGAAGCGCCGCGCGGTAGCGCGCGTAGGCGGGAGCGTTGGCCGCGGTCCAGGCGAGGGCTCCTTCAATTGGATTGGTTTAGTGTACTCGCCGCGCTCACGCTTTAATCGGACTTCTCGCGAGAGCCTGAGAAGCAACCAATCGAGAACGCAGCAATGGAATTTGGCGAAATGATGAACGGATGAATGCGGAATGATGAATTAAGAACAGCAAGGCTCTTGTCTTTCAATTCATCACTCATAATTCCGCATTCATCATCTCTGAAACTATCTCTTCGAGAATTGGAAGCGCTTGCGCGCGCCCTTTTGCCCGTATTTCTTACGTTCCTTGATGCGCGGGTCGCGCGTGACGAGCCCCGCTTGCTTTAGCGTCGGGCGCAGATCAGCATTAAATTCCATCAGCGCCCGCGTAATGCCGTGGCGGATCGCCCCGGCCTGCCCGGCCGGGCCGCCGCCAGAGACGTTGACGATAATGTCAAACTTGTTAGCCGTTTCAGTCAATTGCAGCGGCTGGCGAATGACCATCCGGAGCGCCTGATTCGGAAAATACTGTTCAAAAGTCTTACGATTAACCTTAACGTCGCCGGCCCCGGGACGTAAATAAACGCGTGCCGTCGAGGTCTTGCGTCGTCCCGTTCCGTAATACTGAATCTCTGCCACTGTTTTTCGTCCCTCAATATTTAATGTAAATGATTATTTCTGACCGGCGCGTGGATCGAGCGCGAGCGGCTGTGGGCGCTGGGCCGTATGGGGGTGCTCGGCGTCGGCGTAAACCTTCAATTTCTTTACCATCGCCTTGCCGAGTTTGGTTTTCGGCAGCATGCCTTTCACGGCCAGCTCGATCACGCGTTCCGGGTGCTTGGCGAACTGCTGCTCGACTGAAATTTCGCGTAAGCCGCCGGGATACTGGGTGTGATGGCGGTAAACCTTCTGCGTCGCCTTCGACCCCTTGAAGACGGCTTTGCGGGCATTAATAACGATCACGTGATCACCCGTGTCCAAAAACGGGGTCCACTGCGGACTGCGCTTACCCGAAAGCACGTTAGCCACTTCTGTCGCGAGTCGCCCGACCGTCTGCCCGGCGGCATCAACGACATACCATTTACGATTTCCAGCGAGTCCCGGACCGCTGGGAAAATGTGTTGACATAAGGTGAATCTCTCTGTTTTAGACGTCAAAAACGCGAACGGATAGAATACATAAGCGTTCGGAAAGATGTCAAGCGATAGCGAGCGCGAGCGGCTCGCCTGAGCCCGCCAGGCGAACGGAAATGGGGCCGGTGAGCGCTCCCTGGACAGGCGCGGCCGGGTGCCCACCCGTGCAGCCGCGCGTGCTCCGCCCGACTCTCGTTTTGGTCAGGACTTCCAGTAAAAAAATACGAGACTTTCTATCCGAAATTGTGTATCATCCGGCCCGTCTCTTCGACATATTCGAACCTGGAGCAAAAGGCTGACGCGGTTTGTGTCTGTTGGCCCGCATGCTACCACCGGCGGTTCTGCCAAGGATTCTGGCTACTAAACTGTGTGAATAGGTTGAACTTTCGCAGTTCTGGAAGGGAATTGTTGGGTAAACCCCGTTTGTCTTGCCGGGTCGTGAATCTCACTTCACGGCTTCGGAATCAATGTGTTTAGTGCTAGTATCTCCGCCTTCGGAAGTACTGTCGTCAGCTGAAACCAATGTAGAATCGAAGAATATTCCGGGCGCGAGGAGGAAACAGAGGCTCTCGACGAAGGGCTTCGAAGCCGCTTCTCCCCAGAACGCGTCTATTATGAACTCAACAAAAAATGTTCGAGTTAAAGCGCAAGCAGGCAATAAGTTTTACTAATACTACTGCTGGGAAGGCTGGCTTCGTGCAGGCGCGCGCGGCCACCTTTACCCCCAACCAAAGGAGAGCAAAATCATGCAGAAAATGAGGGTGATCGTGGTCGCCTTGTGCCTGATGTTAGCTGCGGCGGTCAGCGCCGCAGCACAGGAGAAGTCGCTGTTCGAGCGGCTCGGCGGCATGCCCGCGATCGATGCTGTGATCGAAGATTTCGTCGGGCGCGTCGCGGGCGATAGCCGCATCAATCAGAAGTTCGCCAAGAGCAACATTCCTCGTGTCAAAAAGATGCTGAAGGATCAGGTGTGCGCTGTGGCCGGTGGCCCCTGCAAATACACTGGTCTTGACATGAAGACGTCGCACAAAAACATGAAAGTGACGGACGGGGAGTTCAACGCCCTCGTGGATGATTTGGTGCAGACGCTGGATAAGTTCAAAGTGCCGGAGAAGGAGAAGTCGGAAGTGTTGGGCGCCCTGGGTCCGTTGCGGGCACAGATCGTCGAGGTCAGTTCTTCCGAGACCGGGACCGGACTGCCGACAACTTTCAAACCCGCGCCGCCGCTCGGCGGCGGCATGTCTGGCGGAATGTCGGGTCAGAAATCGCTCTACGATCGGCTCGGCGGCGAGGGTGCCATCTCGGCCGTGATTGACGATTTCGCCGGCCGCGTTTTGAAAGATGACCGGATCAACAAGAAGTTCGCCAGAACGAACGCTCCGCGCCTCTTGTTCTTCCTCAAACAGCAAGTGTGCGCCGCGACGGGCGGTCCCTGCAAGTATGAGGGGCTGAGCATGAAGAAGTCGCACACGAATATGGGAGTGACCGAAGGCGAATTCGGCGCGCTGGTCGGCCACCTCGTCGACACGCTCAATAAATTCAACGTCCCCGAGGCGGAGAAGAGTGAGCTCCTCGGCATCCTCGGGCCGCTCAAGGATCAGATCGTAGAAGTCAAGGGAGATCAGACCGGCACGCCGCTCCCGGCTAAATTCAAACCGGTCAAACCGCTCAGCTCGAAACAGGTGCGACAAGGACCTTTCAATAACGCAAAGAAAAGCGGTCGAAGAATGTAAGACTGCTGCCTTAGCTACAGGAGCACGCAAAAAGAGGCCCCCCGGTGTAAATTCATCGGAGGGCCTCTCGCTTTACCCGGAGCTTTCGGGTGTTATGGATTTGCGCTCGTCGGCTGTTGCTGCGGGGCCGGCGCAGCGTCGTCACGCCGTTTAAGCTTGGGCGGATCAGACGGCTTCTGCTCGGGCGGTTGCTGGTCGGCGGCGGGCGCGCCGGTCGAATTGTCCGGCGGCGGTTGACGGCGTTTCAGGGTCGGTCGCCCGGGAGCTCCGCCGTCCGTATCGCTTGCTATATCACCGGCCGTGGAAGCGCGTGCGTTCGATAAGCGAAGAAGACGCCCTTTAACACGCTGAAATTCAGATGTGCTGAGAATATATTCCTCACGATCGGGAAAACGTGCGACGAGTATGCGCGAGGCTTCCAGGCGATCAATGGTTTGCGGGTGCGTCGAGAATGTCTTGGCGAGAAATCCCGGCTTCTTCTTGTTTTTCGCCGCCAGTTTTTCAAACATCGTCGACATCGCGCTCGGATCATATCCGGCGGCATAGAGATACTGCACGCCCAGCCGATCGGCTTCTTCCTCGGCGCCGCGGGTAAATTTAAAGAACACGGCCGCGAGACCGAGTCCGGCGGTGCTCTGGTAAATCATCCCCGGAATGCCGCCCAGGAAGATCGAGCCGACCATCGCGAGCCCTTCGATGATATTACCTTTTCTCATGTTCTCGACGGCGTGGCGGGCGGTCACGTGGGCTATCTCGTGCGCCATTACGCCGGCCACTTCGGCTTCGTTGTCAGCCGCCAGGATCAGACCCTTGTTGACGTAAAAGAAACCTCCCGGAAGCGCAAAAGCATTGGCTTCGTCCGAGTCGATCACCTTGATCGTGAAAGGAATCTTGGCGTCAGAGTGCAGCACGACGTTCTGGCCGACGCGGTTGATGTATTCCGTAATCACGGGGTCATCAACAAACTTCGCCTGCCGGTCAACTTCGGCGGCCAGCTGGCGGCCGAGCGCCACCTCTTTTTCTACCGACCCGCCGCCGATCAGACCTTTATTGATATTGCGCTTTCCGATCATCCGCGGATCCTCTTTTTCAGAAAGAGTACTGAGCGTTTTCTGCTGGGATGGAGAGGCCGCTGAAGATTCTTTCCCGTCGGAGGAGGGTGTCTTCTTACCCTGATCTTGCGGTTGTGCCTGCTGCTGCGGCGAGTTTGCCGGGGCAGCGGTGACGGCGACCGCGAACGAACTCGCTAACAGACTCGTCATGAGCGCCAGAGACGTGACAATACGGGAGAATCGGCTGAGCATAGCGAAAAGCCTCCAAAACTCGTAAACACCTGATGACCCCGCGAAAAGTCGCTTACCTGCAAGTGCTTTTCCGGCGCGGTCCGATTCCGCATCCGCGAACGGGAATGCGGCGAAAACCTGGATTTTAACGAAAGAAGTACGCTTCGACTGACGAGGTCACGATATGTATCCGGGCATCCTCGCCGCGCACGCCCCTCTATGATGCGCTCCTGCGGCCGAGAGGTTGTGCTCTGAATAAGGGGACGCGTGCCCTTATTAACAGGCGTTTGATCCCTCTATTCGGCGGAAACAGCGCTTGAGCGGACATTATATCAGTAACGCGGCCACAAAAGCATGGCGATTGCGTCCGGTTATCACGCGTGTTACAGTTTGAAGCATGCCCCCTCACAGCTCAAGCAATTTGGGTCGAGGACCTTTGGACAAACGCCCTTCTAAATTCCAGAGCGGATGAAGCGCCTTCAGGAAAAGATCAAGGATTTAGTCGAACCACAGGCGTTCGATGAGGTGGCGAATGTCGCTGCCGACCCGCCGCGCGCGGTCTCAGCCTATCGCTACACCGACGCCACCTCCGACCTGCTGGCGCGCTGGCTCGACGCGCTCGCCGATCTTTCACGCGGGCGCGGCGCGGGGCGCGCGCTCGCCGGCGCGCGCGGCGTCGGCAAAAGCCACACGCTCACGGTCTTCGGTGCGCTGGCCGCTTTCCCGGAGCTTCGCACTAAAATTACGGATGCACATGTGGCGACGAGCGCGCGTCGGCTGATGAGTCGGCGCTATATCGTGATCCGCATCGAGCGTGGAACGTATCAGACGTTGGCTGAAGAAATAGCCGCCGCCTTTAAAGGAGCGTTGGGCGGCGATGAAACGCAGTGGCGCGGCGATCCGGCGACGATGCTTTCGGCCGCTGCTTCCTTGAATTCTTACGACGCCACGCTCGTGCTCATCATCGATACGGCTTTTGGCCGCGCCACCCGCGTTGATCGTGATGACGGCCCGCTGCTGAGCGAGCTGGCCGCCGCCACACAGAGCCTTAACGCCTTTATCGCGCTCGCGCTCGATGACGATATTACCGATGCCGACGGGGCGAACGTCGCGCTGGCGGGAACCTTTCAGATCGACTATCTCGATCAAGAGCATCTGTACCGTATCGCCGATCTCTACTTGTTGCAGAAAAACAAACAGGCGCGCGATACGCTGCACGATATTTACCTCTCGCTGCGCGCCGCGGTGCCGGATTTTAACTGGAGCGAGCCGCGTTTTGCTTCGCTCTACCCGGTCCACCCGCTCGTTGCCGACGTGGCGGCGGCCGTGCGCCTTTACGCGCCGAGCTTCGCGTTTTTACCTTTTGCCGCCGCCGCTGCCATCCGCGCGGTGGGACGTCCCGCGCTCTCGCTCATCCTCCTTGATGAAGTTTTCGACCGCGCCGAACAGGACCTGCGGTCGTCCGAAGAATTGCAGGAGGTCTTCGCCGCGTACGATGAACTGGCGACGAACGGCGTCGCCCAGTTTCCGGTGATGGAACGCCTTCGCGCCAAGTTGATTTTGAAAACCCTCTTTATCCTCTCGCTCGACGGCCGCGGCGCGACCGCCAGTGAATTATGCGCGGCGCTGTTGTTTTATGACGAGGCATCGCCGGAGGTCGCTACCAATCGCGTCGCCGAGGTGCTCGCGCGCTTCGCCGATGGTGCTCCGCCCGACGCGTTGCAGGTGAGCGACGACGGGATCGAAACGCGTTACCGGTTCAACATCAGCGCCTCGGCCGGATTTGACGCGGCGCTCGCCGAAGCGGTCGAGCGGGTGCCGGCGCGGGGCTCGGCGGTCAATGACCTGCTCCGCGTTATGGCGCGTGCGCGCTTCGAGGATTGGCCGCTCACGGGCGGCGATGGTGAAACCCTCCACGCGGCGGTCTTCCACGTCGCATGGCGCGGTGCCCAGCGTCCCGGCCAAATTATCTGGCAGCCTAACGCCACGCCGGATGCTCCGGGGGCGGCACCGCCCGCGCTGATCGAAAATTCATCCTATATGGACTGGCAAGTCGTGCTGTTGGCACCATCAGGCGATGGCGCCAAGCCCACGGAAATTCCGCAGACGAGCGCACCCGCGAGCCACGAGCAGGACGGACTGTCGCCCCTCCGAGTCATCTGGCGACCGGCCGAGTTGACGATGGAAGAGGCGACCTCACTGCGGCGGCTCATCGCCCTACGCGCCGACGCCGCATTGGATGCCAATTTCGGTGAAACGGCGCGCGCTGCTGCCATCTCGCTCGCCGCGCAGGCTGAACGTATCTGGACGCGTATTTACATGAGCGACGGCGCGCTGATCGTTAATGGAACCGCTCACCAGTGGACCGATGCGGCGAGCGCGGCGCCGACTCTCGCCACCGCGCTCGCGCAGTTTTTCGCACCGCTGTTAGAAGAACGTTACCGAGAGCATCCGCCGTTTACCGAGATGCTCGGTGAAGGGGAGGTCGCGCGTTTGATGGACGGCCTGTTCGGAGGCGCGAACGCCGCCGAAGAGGCCGTGCAGCAACTGACCGGCCTCTTCGCGCTGCCGCTCGGACTGGCGACCATGCGCGGAAGCGTCTACAAGCTGGAAGCGGGCGATGAGACGCTCGCGCGCCCGTGGGTGAGAGAAGTGCTGACGCTGACAGAAGCGGCCGATGGTGAGGTCGTGCCGCTTGAAACGGTGCGTGATGCGCTGCGGCGTGCGCCCTATGGACTCCTGCGCGAAGCGCAGCATTTGGTTCTCGCCGCGCTCGTCGCCCAGCGACGCATCGAGCTTGTGACGACGACGGGCGATCGAATCAGTCGCCGGACGCTCGATCGTTCCATCAAGTGGGAAGACGTGGCGGGCGTGTGTCGTTCGGCCGCGATTCTGCATAACGCGGAAGAACTCACGATGTGGGCACGCTTGTTAACGGCTCATCCGACCCTCCCTTCGATTGTCGATCCGGCAGCGCGCGAGGTTGTGCGCGCGGCTCTCTCCGAATGGCTCGACGTATGGCGCGCGGGCCACGTGTCGGAAAATTTTAATTCGTTGCCGGATGCAGCCCTCACGAAGCGCGCCTGGAATGTGTCGACCTCGGTGCGCAAAAGCTTCGGCGCCGCGGCCGATGCGATCGAGGCGGCGCTCGCCGACGATATTCCGCTCGAAGAAGGATTGCAGCGTGTGGCGGACACATTCGCTGATTCGCCGGAAAATTACGCGCACAACTCGGAACAGCTCACGGAGCTGACGGAATTCATGATAAGTCTCGGCAGCCGCGAACGCGCGCGGGCGTATCTGACGGCCGCCGATCCAACCGACGTTGACGAAATAGAGAGCGCCCGGCGCGAGCTCTTAATCATCGCCGAAGATCCGCATAGTCTGTTTGATATCGCGCGGCGTGAGCGCTTCAACCTCTTGTGGCAGGAGTTTCGCGAGCGTTATGCGGAATACTACGCCGCCGTTCACGATCGGGTGGTGGGCAGCGCGAGCGACCGGAGCGCGCTCGAAGCGCTGCTGCGCGGCGAGCAGTGGCGAGAATTCGAAGCGCTTGCGCAGCTGCCCGTAGTCAGTCAGCAGTTCTGGGAAGAAGCGGAAGCTTTTCTGGAACGCGCCAGACAGGCGCGATGCGACTTGCCGGTGCGACAAATGCTATTCGAACGCCCCACCTGCGTTTGCTCTTTTCGGCTGACGCATGCCGCTGAACTGCTCCGCCTGCCGCAAGACCTCGAAGAGCTCATCGGGTTTGGCCGCGCCGCTTACCGCCGCACGCTCATGTTTTTCAGCCGCCATCTGGCGATCTCGCTCGATGCGCTCGCGCGCAAGGAGAAGGAGAATAACGCCGAGGAGACGGCCAGCCGCGCCCGCGCTCTCTCGGTCGCGTTCGCGCAGGGCGCCGCGCCGGCGCATTTCTGGCACGCCGATGTGCGGCTTATCGAGCATGCGCTGCAACGAATGGCGGCGCCCGCGCCCGTGCGCACGCGCCTGCCGGCTGATAGCTACGGGCTGGTGACGCGCGATGATCTCCAGGCGCGCCTCCAGCAGTGGCTCAACGATCTCCCGGTCCAGCCGGCGCTCATTGAAGTTGTCGGTGAGGGCGAAAGCGATGCCACGTGAGCGCCCGAATGGTAAAGCGACTCCCAACCCGACACGTGCGACCGATCGCCAGAAGGCTTCGGCCGTTGCCGTTATCGGTGTCGGCCGCCTCGGCACCGCGCTCGCCATCGCGCTCGCCGCGCGCGGTTATATGGTGCGAGCAGTTGTCGCGCGGCGCATCAGCCGTGCGCGCCGCGCCGCCGATCTGATCTCGCTGGCCGATCCACCGCGCGCGCTTTCCGCCGCCCAAATAGATCTCCTGCCGGTAACCGAACTCCTCTTTATCACGACGCCCGATGACCGCGTGGCGGAAACAGCCACGCGACTCGCCGCAACACCGCCGGCGGGCGAGCCAGACCGCCGGCGGCGCATCGCGCTCCACATGAGCGGCGCGCTCTCATCCGAGGCGCTCTCTGCCCTGCGCGCGCGCGGCTTCGCCATAGGTTCGATGCATCCGCTCGTCGCTATCAGCGACCCCGTCGCCGGCGCTGAAAGCCTGCGCGGAGCATTTTACTGCCTGGAAGGCGATGCGCCGGCGACCGGTGCGGCACGGCGCGTCATACGCGCTCTCGGTGGAGAGGGCTTTTCCCTGAGGACGCGCGATAAAGCGCTCTATCACGCGGCGGCGGTGATGGCCTCCGGCCACATCGTCGCGCTCTTTGACGTGGCGACTGAATTGCTCGCGCGCTGCGGCCTGAGCCGCCCGCGCGCGCGTCGTGTCCTCCTACCGCTGCTGCGCAGCACGCTCGACAACCTGACAGCGCGCGCTCCCGCCCGCGCTCTCACCGGGACATTCGCGCGCGCCGATGTGGCGACGGTTCGCCGACACCTCGCCGCGCTCTCTCGACAGCGACTCCCCGACACGACGAACATTTATACGCTGCTCGGTGAGCGTTCGCTGCAACTGGCGAAGGAAAGTGGCGCGGACGCGCTGGCCCTGCAAGAAATCGCCCGGGCCCTCAAAAAAAACAGAGGGTCGAAGCTTACGGGCTGAAAAAGGCGAAAAGGTTGAAACCAAAGGCGCGGGAGACCAGCCGAAGTGCCGCCGGCACGCCTTATTAGCTTATGCCTGCGGCTCCTTGCGCGGCGCGCTTCTTTGGCATTAGAGTAAATAAACAACTCCCCCCGACATTCATTCGCCTGAAAGGATTTCACTCATCCGCGATGCAGAATACGCCCAGCGCAAGCTATAGCCTGACCTTGCGCGTGAAACTGGCAAGCCGCACAGGAACACTCGGAGAGTTAACCACCGCCATCGGACGCGCCGGCGGCGACATCGGCGCGATCGACATCGTCAGCGTCGGCCGCGATGCGATCGTGCGCGATCTGACCGTCAATGCCGGATCAAGCGAGCACGGCGCCGAGATCATCGAGGCCGCGCGCGACGTTGACGGCGTCGAAATCATCAACGTCTCGGATCGCACTTTTCTCATGCACCTCGGCGGTAAGATCGAGGTCGTTTCGAAGATACCACTGAAGACCCGCGCTGATCTCTCGATGGCTTATACGCCCGGAGTGGCGCGCGTCTGCGACGCGATCCATCGCGATCCGGAAAAGGCGTTTACGCTGACGATCAAACGAAACACGGTCGCCGTGATCAGCGACGGGACGGCCGTGCTGGGCCTCGGCGACATCGGCCCGGCCGCGGCGATGCCGGTGATGGAAGGCAAGGCGATGCTTTTCAAAGAATTCGCCGATGTGGATGCTTTCCCGATCTGTCTTTCGACCAAAGACCCGGACGAGATCGTGCGCACCGTCAAAGCCATCTCGACGGCGTTCGGCGGCATCAACCTGGAAGATATCTCGGCCCCGCGCTGCTTCGAAATCGAGGAACGGTTAAAAGAAGAACTGGACATCCCGGTCTTTCACGACGACCAGCACGGCACGGCCGTCGTGGTGCTCGCGGCGCTGATCAACGCGATCAAAATCGTCGGCAAAGAAA
The DNA here is from genome assembly GCA_031406255.1 of Pyrinomonadaceae bacterium. Taxonomy (GTDB): domain Bacteria; phylum Acidobacteriota; class Blastocatellia; order Pyrinomonadales; family Pyrinomonadaceae; genus JANOGZ01. The sequence goes on from JANOGZ010000870.1 coordinate 10,363, forward strand.
TGGGGCGGTTGAAGGTCGTCGTCAATGGCGTCGGAGCGGCCGGGGTGGCCTCCACGAAGATCATCATGGCGGCGGGCGTGCGCAACATCATCGGTTGCGATAAGCACGGCGTACTTTACCGCGGGCGGCGCGAACACATGAACTGGGTCAAAGAGTGGTACGCGCAGAACACCAACCCCGATGATGAACGCGGCGCCATTCACGACATCATGAAAGACGCGGATGTGTTTCTGGGTCTTTCCGTGCCGGGCATCATCACCGTCGAAGACCTGAAAAAAATGGCCGATAAACCGATCGTCTTCGCGATGGCTAACCCGACGCCGGAGATCATGCCGGAGGATGCCGAACGGCACGTCGCGGTGATGGCGACGGGCCGCTCTGATTATCCGAATCAGATCAACAACGTCCTCTGTTTCCCCGGAATCTTTCGCGGGGCGCTCGCCTGCCGCGCCGCGCGCATTAACGAAGAGATGAAACTCGCGGCGGCCAACGCCATCGCGGGCATCATCTCAGAGGATGAGCTTCATCCGGAATACATCGTCCCATCGGTCTTCGATAAACGGATCGCCGAAGCCGTCTCACGCGAAGTCGAAGAAGCCGCTTACCGCACCGGCGTCGCCCGCCGCGAACGCGCGCACGCCGACACGATGATCTCTACGTAACAGTCCGTCGGGCCCGGCCCATAGAAATCGCGCCCGCTCTCAGAAGTGGGCGCTCGCGGCACGTCACCCTTAAAATTATGAAACGGTGGTGCTCCGTAGTGAGTGCGCGATCACCGGCACGATCCGGCGCGGGACGGCGATAGCTTCCTTGATGTGGCGCGCATGAGTGAAATGACCCGCGACGTAGATGCCGGGCACGTTGGTTTCGAAGGTCGCGGGATCAT
>JANOGZ010000910.1:0-5087 GCA_031406255.1 Pyrinomonadaceae bacterium
CCTGCTGGCGCCGCTCTGGGATAACGGGCGATATCAGCCGATCCCTTCGATCAAAGAACAGAAGGCATTTGTCGAAGAACAGTGCGCGCGTTTTCCGGACATCGGTAATTACCCGCACGAGTTGAGCGACCGCCTGCGCGACCAGCGCGATGAACTCACGGCGCGGATGCGCGAAGATCACTCCAACTGGCAGGATGTCCTGGACATTCCGGAAGGGTTCGCCGCCGCGCTGCCGGCGAAATAGAGGGAGAATCAAGGGACTCCCCGCCGCCGTCAGCACTCCGCTGCTGTTTTCACTGGGGGCGGCATCAGGCCGAGACGGGAATCAGCGGCAGCGGCGGCTCACCGGCGCGCGCGCCTGATATTTCCCCCTCATTTGTGTATAATGTTTTTCGTCACCGCTGAATTTTTATCACACAATTAAGTGGGAGTTTCAAGAAATGAAAACACTGATTCTCATTGCGCTGATGCTGTGTTTGCCCCTGGTCGGGTTAGCGCAGCAGCAACAGCGCAAGCTCTTTCCTTATGAATACACGGTTGACGACCTGCCGAACGGTTTGCGGCTGGTCACCGTGCCGACGGACTATCCCAACCTCGTCGCTCTGTATGTTGTGGTCGGAACGGGCTCACGCAACGAGGTCGAGCCGGGCAAGAGCGGCTTCGCACACTTTTTCGAACACGTGATGTTTCGCGGAAGCGAAAACTACAGCTCCGACCAGCGCGATGCGATCCTCAAGCGCGCCGGCGCGGAGGCCAACGCTTACACATCCGATGACCGCACGGTCTATCACGAAACTTTCTCGAAGGAAGACCTCGATGAAGTGATGAAGCTGGAAGCCGATCGCTTCACGCGGCTGAAATATTCGCCGGATGATTACCGCACCGAAGCGCTCGCGGTGCTCGGCGAGTATAACAAGAATAGCGCCAGCCCGTTCTTCAAGCTGTACGAAGTGCTGCGCGAGACGGCGTTCAAGAAGCACACCTACTCGCATACCACGATGGGCTACCTGAAAGACATCCAGGACATGCCCAATCAGTACGATTACAGCCTCGAATTCTACAAGCGTTTTTATCGCCCGGAGTATGCGACGATCGTGCTCGTCGGCGACGTGACGCGCGAACGCGCGCTGGCGCTCACCAAGCAATACTGGGGCGACTGGAAGCGCGGCAACTATGTGTCGGATATCACCGCGGAGCCTCCGCAGAGCGAAGCGCGCTCAGCGCACATCGACTGGCCTTCGCCGACGCTTCCGCACATGATCGTCGCTTTCCGTGGCCCCGCTTTCTCCGAAGAGAAGAAGGACAAGGCGGCGCTCGATCTGCTCGCTTCGATCGCTTTCGGCGAGAATTCCGATCTCTATCAAAAGCTTGTGATCAAGGAACAGAAGGTTGATCTGCTCGCCGTAGACTTCGGCGACCAGATGGACCCGGAACTGTTCCCCGTCTACGTGCGCATTAAAGACCCGAAGGATGTCGATTACGTGCGCGACCAGATTCTGGCGACCTTCAAACGCTACACGACAGAATTAGTCGGTCAGGCCAAGCTCGACGCGACGCGCTCGCGGCTGCGCTACGGCTTCGCGATGGCGATGAATAGCTCGGGAGCGATCGCGAACGCGATTGCGCCCTACATCGCGCTGCGCCGGACGCCGGAGACGCTGAACAAGGTGCTGACGCTCTCCGAGAGCGTGACGCCGCAGGACATCCGCGCCGTCGCCGCGGAGTATTTCAAGGATCAAAACCGCACCGTCGTCACGCTGGCGACAAAGACGAACGCGACCGCCAAGTCTGAGACCAAGGAGGGCGGAAACTAATGCGACGCACATTCACACTCACGCTCGTCGTTCTTCTCTCAGCGCTTCCCTTACAGTCTGCGGCCCGCGCCCAAAAGGCCATGTCAACCACGATCGCCAGCGTGCTCCAACCCAATCGATCGCCCCTCGTCTCCTTTCGCCTGTTATTTATGACCGGCGCGGCCGCCGATCCGAAGGGCAAGGAAGGCGTCGCGGCGCTGACCGCCGCGCTGCTCGCCGCGGGCGGCTCGCGCGCGATGACCTACGAACAGATCGTCGAAGCGATGTATCCGATGGCGACGTCCTTCGGCGGGCAGATCGATAAGGAAATGACGGTCTTCACCGGCACGACGCATGTGGATAATCTCGAACGCTACTACTCGCTGATCAGCCAGATGCTGATCGATCCCGGCTTTCGCGAAGACGACTTCAAGCGCCTGAAGGAGAACGCGATCAATTTTCTGAAAGTGTCGCTGCGCGAGGGCAACGATGAGGAACTCGGCAAAGAGTACCTCTATAACATCATCTACGCCGGGCACCCTTACGGGCACCACAACATCGGAACCATCGGCTCGCTTGAGAAGCTCACGCTCGGAGACGTGCGTGATTTCTACCGCACCCACTACACGCAGGCCGGCATGGTGCTCGGGCTGGCGGGCGGCTTCCCGGCAGATTTTCCGAAGAAGGTGGAAGCCGACTTCGCCAGGCTTCCCGCCGGCAAAGCCGACCACAAGAAATTCGATCATCCTAAAGTCGATCACGGGATGCGCATCGAGATCATCGAACGCGAGACGCGCGCCACCGCCTTCTCGCTGGGCTTTCCGATCAACGCCACGCGCGCCAGTAAAGACTGGCCGGCGCTCGCCGTCGTCGCTTCCTATTTCGGTCAGCACCGCTCATCGAACAGCCACCTCTACCAGCGGCTGCGTGAAGCGCGCGGCCTCAATTACGGCAATTATGCCTACATCGAATATTTCCCGCGCGGCATGTTCCAGTTTACGCCCGATCCGAACCTCGGCCGCCAGCAGCAGATTTTCCAGATCTGGATTCGGCCCGTCGAGCCGCAAAACGGCCACTTCGTATTGCGCGCGGCGCTCTACGAATATGACAAACTGGCGCGCGAAGGGATGTCGAAGGAAGCCTTTGAAGCGACGCGCGAGTTTCTCACCAAGTACAATAATGTCCTGACGCAGACGCAGGATGCGCAACTCGGTTATGCGCTCGACAGTCGTTATTACGGCATCGGGAATTTCAATCAGCACATGCGTGAGCAATTAAGCAAGCTGACGCTTGAGGATGTTAATCGCGCGATCCGTCACCATCTCAAATCCGACCGGATGCGCATCGTCATCATCACGAAGGACGCCGCCGCGCTGCGCGAAGCCATCCTCGCCGGTAAACCATCGCCGATCACCTACAATTCGCCGAAACCGAAAGGGATTATGGACGAAGACAAGGTGATCGAAGCCTTCAGGATTCCGGTGAAGCCTGAAGAGGTCGTGGTCGTTCCGGTCGCGCGCGTATTTCAATAGCACGGTTTTCGGAAATCTTTCGTTAACCAGAAGGGCGGTGCGAGACGAGTTCCTCGCACCGCCCTTCTTTTGCTTCCACCGGCGGCCGTCACGCGATTCAAAGAGATAGATGTACGGTCAACGCTCTCGCGCCCCGGAGCCGAAGTCAGTTAGAATGCGCTCGTTCGAGATGAGCATGTAGGATAATCTGCGCGGGTACGGTGACGAGCGGCGTCCGCACGCACGCTTGAGCGGAGAGGCCCTGTGCGAGGAGAAACATGAAAACTTCCCTTCCCCATGAATCGACGCGAGAGCTGGCCGCTCGCCTGCAAAAGGCCAACAGCGATTTTGCCGAGCGGTATCCGGGCGAAACGGGCCGGCGCCAACCGGTGCACACCGTCTACGGCGGCGCGCATCTTTACAAGGCGGATTCAGCGCAACGACTCGGCGCGCTCGCGCATCGCGCACTCGAGCAGTTCGCTCCGGATTTCGTCGTCTTCGCCAAGGCGATCGGACTGTCCGGCGCCGAGCACTTGCCGGATGACGCCGGTGAGGTCTCCCGGTTGGGTGAGCGCGTGAAGGATGAGCCGGAAGAAGTAAAGCGGGAGAACAGGGCGGCGTGGATGGCATACACCATCTACACGCGCGTCGTCGATAAACTGAGCCGCGAGCCGGTCGAGGATTTTCGCATTGATTTTGAGGATGGCTACGGCAATCGCGCTGATGCGGAAGAAGACTCCCACGCCGCAGCGGCGGCCGGCGAAGTAGCCAGCGCCCGCGCCGAAGGCACTCTCTCTCCCTTCATCGGAATCCGCATCAAGCCCCTGACCGAAGAACTACGCGAGCGCAGCATGCGGACGCTCGACATCTTCCTCTCGACACTAGCGGAGAACACAGACGGCGAGCTGCCTGACAACTTCGTCGTCACGCTGCCGAAGGTGACGATTCCGGAGCAGGTCGCGGCCCTCGCGGATTTATTCGAGATGCTCGAATCGCAGATCGGTCTGGCGCGCGGGTCGCTCAAGCTGGAGTTGATGATCGAAACCACCCAGTCGATCATCAACGCGGACGGAGAGTGTAATCTTCCACGACTGCTCGCGGCGGCGCGCGGCCGGTGCGTCGCCGCGCACTTCGGAACGTACGATTACACGGCCAGTTGCAGTATCACCGCGGCGCATCAGCATATGACCCATCCGGCGTGCGATTTCGCGCGTCACATGATGCAGGTCGCCTACGGTGGCACAGGCATCTGGCTCTCCGACGGCGCGACGAACATCATGCCGGTTCCACCGCACCGCGCCGGGGGCGCAAAGGCGCTGACCGCGGGGCAGATCGAAGAGAACCAGCGGGTCGTGCATCGCGCCTGGAAGCTTCATTACGATCACATCCAGCACTCGCTCACACACGCTTACTATCAGGGCTGGGACCTGCATCCGGCGCAGCTTCCGACACGCTACGCGGCCGTCTACGCCTTCTTCCTTGAGAGCCTCGAGGCGGCCTCGGAGCGGCTGCGCAATTTCGTCGAGAAAGCGGCGCTGGCCACCCTCGTCGGCGACGTCTTTGACGACGCCGCCACCGGTCAGGGGCTGTTGAACTATTTCCTGCGCGCGATCAACAGCGGAGCGCTCACCGAAGGGGAAGCGCTTCAACTGACGAGCCTGACTCTGCCGGAACTCCGCTCCGGCTCCTTCGTCAAGATTCTCAGGAACCGGCAGCAGTAAAACGGCAAAGCGTGGCGAGGAACAAAGAAAAGCGATGCTGACAGAGTGCGACGGCTCGTGAT
>JANOGZ010000919.1:0-3221 GCA_031406255.1 Pyrinomonadaceae bacterium
GCCTGCGCGACCATTTCGGCCCGAGCGATTTTAGATTCCATTTTTTCGTGCATCACCAAACTCACGCGGCAAGCGCCTTCTTCGTTTCACCCTTTGAGAGAGCCGCAATCCTGACCATGGATGGCACCGGTGAGGATACAACCACTTTATTCTCGCATGGGGTGGAGGGACGCATCCGGCCGTTGAAGCGCATCAAACTACCGCATTCACTCGGGCAGTTTTACTCCGCGGTTACCAACTTCCTCGGTTTCGATATGTTTGCCGGTGACGAATGGAAGGTGATGGGACTCGCCGCCTATGGTAAGCCGGAGTATTACGATTTCTTTGCGCGACATGTGCTGTCTGTCAACGGTGATAACGACTTTCGCCTTAATATACGCGTGTTGGATCACCACCTCGCCAAGCACTACCGGTTCAGTGAAGAGATAATAAGAGCGCTCGGGCCGCCGCGGCAACCCGATGAAGACCTCTCACAGCGCCATCAGAATATTGCCGCCAGCGCGCAGCGTGTGCTGGAAGACACCGTATTGCACCTCCTCAAAGGACTCTACGAACAGACTGGAGAAGAGAATCTGTGTCTGGCGGGTGGATGCGCCTTCAACTCCGTAATGAACGGTCGCATTATGCAGGAGACCCCTTTCAAGCGTTTTTTCGTTCAACCCGCCGCCGGAGACGCCGGGTGCTCGCTCGGCGCAGCGCTGCTGGTCCATCATACGCTGCTCAAGCAGCCGCGCGGCTTTCAAATGGAGCATGCTTATTATGGTCCGTCGTTTAACTCTGGGGAGTGCGCTACGGTCCTGCGTGAAGCCGGGTTAAAGTTTGAGACATTTTCAGATGAAGAGTTGCTTCCTCGTGTCGCCCGGATGATTGCGGATGGGGCGATCATCGGATGGTTTCAGGGGCGCATGGAATTCGGGCCGCGCGCCCTGGGAAATAGAAGCTTCATCGCAGACCCACGGCGCGCCGACATGCGCGATCTGCTGAACAAGAAAGTGAAATTGCGCGAATGGTTCCGTCCACTCGCCCCTTCGATGCTGGAGGAAGCCGCGAATGCCGTTTTCGGTAAACCACACTCCGATCCGTTTATGATTACAGTCTTGAGCGTGGCGGAAGAACAGCGCGCTTCGATCCCGGCCGTAGTCCATGTGGACGGTACGGCCCGGCCGCAAACCGTGAGCCGGAAAACGAACCCTCGTTACTGGCAGTTGATCAGTGAATTCGGACGGCTCACCGGTGTGCCGATGCTACTCAATACTTCTTTCAACATCCAGGAACCGATCGTATGTCGCCCGGAAGATGCCGTCAAAACGTTTAAGAGCGCGAGTTTTGATGCATTGGTTCTGGAAAACCACCTGGTGCTACGCTCTTAATATTGCCGCGGCTTTACTAACCCGGGACTCGCGGTGAAGTGCAGTTGAACTGCAATTATATGCTCTTCAGTTCGAAGCTATGAATGGTATTCTGGCAGCTCTATCCCTTGCCCTGTGTCTTGCCGTCGCATTCCTTATGCCGGCCGAGGGCCCTGCCGCCGTAGTACTGTGCGCTGTTCTTGCCGTCGTCGCCGGCTTTTTAATAAATAAAGTTAAAGATAGCAATGTCTTCCTCGTTCGGGTTTTCATCGGTGGCTTGTTGGTGAGGATGCTGATCGGTTCTCTGATCTTCGGCTTCAGGTTACAGGAATTCTTTGGCGGTGACGCCTTCCAATATGATGATGTTGGCTACTCACTGTTTCAAGCGTGGAAGGGTCAGATGGGTTTCGAGCTGGCAGGCGGCGCCACAAGCAACTGGGGGATGTTTTACCTGGTAGCGATAATCTATACGCTCGTCGAACGAAACATGCTCGCTGTCCAGTTCGTTAACTCGGTGCTTGGCGCGGCGACAGCCCCTCTAGTCTTTCTGTGTACACGCCAAATTTTTAACCACACCAGTGCCGCGCGCATTGCTGCATTATGCGTCGCTTTCTACCCTTCGCTCGTGCTCTGGTCATCGCAGGGTCTGAAAGATGGACCGATCGTCTTTCTCCTGGTCCTCGTCATATTCGCGACCTTGAAGCTGGGAGAACGCTTAAGCGCCAGGTATTTTATAGTTCTGGTGTTTTCCTTGCTCGCCCTGCTCAGTCTCCGGTTTTATATCTTTTACATGGTCATCGCCGCCGTTGGTGGAGCCTTCATGATTGGCATGCGGCAGGTAACCGCGCAAGACTCTGTGCGACAATACATTGTGATTATCGCGATGGGTCTGGCGATGACATATCTGGGTGTGCTACGCACAGCCGGCGATCAATACGAGAGTTTCGGAACGCTGGAAAGAGCCCAGCTTAGTCGCGCTGATCTGATACAGGGAAAATCCGGCTTCTCAAAAGATGTAGATATATCCACTTCCTCCGGGGCGATCAGCGCGATTCCTGTTGGAATGGTTTATCTTCTCTTCGCTCCTTTCCCGTGGCAGTTGGCTAATCTCCGGCAAAGCATTACGCTTCCGGAAATGATCATCTGGTGGGCCTCGTTCCCGCTACTTGTGCTGGGGATGTGGTTTACGCTCAAATATCGGTTTCGCCAATCACTGCCGATCATGATCTTTACATCTATGTTGACGCTCGCGTACTCGATCTTTCAAGGCAATGTGGGGACGGCATACCGCCAGCGGTCACAAATTTTAGTGTTCTATTTTATATTCGTGGCTGTAGGCATTGTGCTGATCAGGGAGAGAAACGAAGACAAGCGGCATCAGGCACAGGCGGCAAAGCGACTGGCAATGACGTCGCCGCGGCAGCAACAGGGGTCCTCTCGGAACATCTGACATGTGCGGAATTGTTGGTATCGTTCGCCGTGATGGCGACCATGCTGTTGATCAAGGTGTGCTCGCGCGTATGTGCAGCGCGCTACACCATCGCGGGCCCGATGAGGAAGGAAGCTACCTCAATGGTCCGGTCGGGCTGGCGATGCGGCGGCTCGCCATCATTGATCTCAGCGGCGGGCAGCAGCCGATTCATAATGAGGACCGGACGGCCTGGATCGTCTTCAACGGGGAGATTTACAACTATCTTCCGTTGCGCGAAAAGCTGGAAAAGCTCGGCCATACGTTCTATACCGACAGCGACACCGAAGCGATCATCCACGCCTACGAACAATACGGCGCGGACTGCCCCAGACACCTGCGCGGCATGTTCGCCTTCGCCATCTGGGATGAGCGCCAGCAGGAGTTATTACTGGCGCGCGACC
>JANOGZ010000930.1:0-1211 GCA_031406255.1 Pyrinomonadaceae bacterium
GGTTGAGAAACCGAGCATGATCCCGGCGCGTACGCATCCACGTTGACGGAAACGTCAGTCGCTCGGCGAAGGGAATCACCACCGGCAGAGACTCAAGAAGCCGCTGAGCGCAACAAAGCATGGAAGTTTTCTTGTCGCATATTCATCGCGCGTAGGCAGATGCGATGCCCCGTCCGTAAGTTGATGGTTGCGAACAACACGCGCTTAGCGTTTCTGCCCGTGATCGGAACAACTGCTTGTTCACCGCGCAATGACCACGCACGGCGTAGCACTGGGAAGAGGCGCAGGATGGTTTCATCTTCCATCAGGAGCACGGCACCAGCCACCATCTGCTTTAATTGCCGGACAATCGCCCCTTTTTCTGCGGGAGGTGCGGTTCTTTCTCAGAATAAACGTAGCGCGGACGTTTACACCGCAAGCCGATCTCTTTCATGCGCCGCCGCAGCGTGCGCGGACTGATTGAGCAGTGATAGCGCTCGTTCAAATGCGTCGCCAGCAACTCGACCGTCCAGACATTGGTGTGGTAGCCAAGCAAGAGCGGCACTCGCTGCAACTCACGCAGGATGCGCTGTGGCGTGACTTGTGGCGCGAGCGCCGGGCGACCCGTGTGTTTCTCGTCGCCCAGCGCAGTGGTTTGGTGCGCGTTCAAGTAGCGGCTGACGAAGCGGTACAGTGACCGCTGAGAGAAGCCGGTCAGGTGCGCTGCCCTGCTCAGATCATATCCGGCGGCCACGAGCCGCACAGATTGTAAGCGGCGCAAGGTGCGAGCATCTGTCTCCGTGTGCAGAGCTTTTGCTAGCCGTTGATGGTCGCGTTTGCTAAAACCGAGTTCAGCAGGACTGAGTGCTCTTCTCATGTCCTGACTGTATCAAAGAACTATTCTTGACAAAAATTGTGGCCACTCACTTAGGCGACTCGTACCGCGAATTTACACCTTCAGTCGGTCGTAGCGCACTGCTTCGGTACTTGTCCGAGGGGGCAATGTCCATGGGCTTCACCTCCCCCGCGAGCTTAAAGTTTCCAACCTGCTGAGGGATGAGGTCTCGTACTGCGCCGCGAAAAGGCGCAGGCTCAGTACAGGACGACATTGATAGGGCAAACACAACGATTATAAGAAGTCGCTTCATCAGTTCAACTCTACGATATAATATCTTGGAAAGTGTAAGCCGCCCAACGCCCGGCATCACCCGCCGCGCACTCAACTCCGACAG
>JANOGZ010000945.1:0-6288 GCA_031406255.1 Pyrinomonadaceae bacterium
CGTCGATCAGTCGCTGATGCTCGTGACGGCGCTCAATTCGAAGATCGGTTACGACAAGGCCGCCGCCATCGCCAAGAAGGCCCACAAGGCGGGGACGTCGCTGCGCGAGGCCGCGCTCGAGCTCGGGTACCTGACGGGCGAAGAGTACGACCAGTGGGTTCAGCCGGCCGCGATGACGAAGCCGGGCTGACGCGCGCCTCAGCCGAGGGCGTCGATCTTCGCCGCGAGGATAAAGTCGTTCTCGCTGAGGCCGCCGATATCATGCGTCCAGATGGTGATCTCGGCCTGGCCCCAGCCGAAGAGGATGTCGGGATGATGCCCCTCCGCTTCGGCCACGCTCCCGATGCGGTTGACGAAATCGAGCGCCTCGCGAAAATCTTTGAACGCATAGGCCTTTTTCAGCTGGCGCTCATCAATGATTTCCCACCCGTCGAGTTCTTTCATGAGGCGGTTGAGCTCATCGCCGTCGAGCGGCGGCACTCCGCCCCGGCAGGGCTCACACTTACGGCTCGCCAGATCGCTCATGCTATCTCTCCTTTATTCATCGGCGATTGAATTTTCCACTCCACGCTCCCGGTGAAATCTTCGTGAGCGACATTCTACGACAGACCGGACGCCTCCGGGCCCTATTTAAAAGATACGCGCAAGGATTTTGCGCCCGCCGCGTTCTTTACCCGACGACAGAAATGGTCACCAGCCGTTTCCCATCGCCGTCAAAAATTCCGGAGGTTCTTTTCGCATGACACGTCTGATCACATTCTCTTTAATTATAGCGTTTTGTCTGGGCGCGCCGGCGACCCTGCTGCGGGCGCAAACGTCGCCACTAATCACCACCGGCAAAGATCGCCGCTCCGTCAATATCACCGTCTACAACTCGAATCTCGGCCTCGTCCGCGAGACACGCGCGCTGACGCTTCCGGCGGGCCGCGCGGCGCTGCGTTTTGCCGATGTCGCCGCACAGATTCGCCCCGAGACCGTTCACCTGCGCTCGCTGACGTCTCCGAGCTCTCTGCGCATCCTCGAACAGAATTATCAATACGATCTACTGAACCCGTCGAAGCTGCTCGACAAATACGTCGGCCGCGAGGTGACGCTCGTCCTGCGGCGTTTTGAAAATAATACCGAATATCGCACGCCCGTTCGGGCGACGCTGCTGTCGAATAACCAGGGACAGGTGTGGAGCATCGAAGGCCAGATCGTGATCAATCCGAGCAATATCATCGAGACGCGCTTCCCCGACGTGCCGCAGAATCTGGTCGCCACCCCGACGCTCCAGTGGGATGTGGAGAACGCAGGCGAGGGCGGCGCGGCCCAGATGGTCGAGGCGAGTTATCTGACGGGAGGCATGAACTGGCGCGCCGATTACGTGCTCGTCGTCAGCGCCGATGATGCGAAAGGCAGTTTGCAGGGTTGGGTGACCCTAACGAATCAGAGCGGCATCGGGTTCGATAATGCGCGCCTCCAGCTCGTCGCCGGTAACGTCAACCGCGTCAAAGACGAGGCCGAATACAATGAAATGATGAGCAAAGCGGCGGGGCGGGCCGCGCGGGCGGATGCCTCGCAGTTTCAGGAGCAGTCGTTCTTTGAGTATCATCTCTACACGCTCGGTCGCCCCACTTCGATCCGCGAGCAGGAGACCAAGCAGGTCTCGCTGCTCGAAGCCGCCGACTTCGCCGTCTCTAAAGAATTCGTGATCAATGGCCAGCCGCGCTACTATCGCGGTTACCATAATCCCGGCGCATCCATCAGGGAACAGGTCGGCGTCTTCATGCAGTTTCGCAATAACGCGCAGAACAAACTGGGGATGCCGCTTCCGGCCGGAATCGTGCGGCTCTACAAGCAGGATGCGAGCGGCGGCCAGCAGTTTATCGGCGAAGACCGCATTGACCATACGCCGAAAGATGAGGATGTGCGGGTCAAGGTCGGCGACGCTTTCGATGTGGTCGCCGAAAGAAAGCAGATCGATTACAAAGTGATCTCCGATCGCGTCTACGAATACGCTTACGAAGTCAGGATTCGTAATCACAAGGAGACGCCGATCAGCGTCACGGTCAATGAGCCGATCGGCGGCGATTGGACGATGCTCTCCTCTACGTATGAGGCGGAGAAAACCGCCGCCTTCGCCGCGCGCTTTCGCGTGCCGGTCGCCAGAGACGGCGAAGCCAGGCTCGTCTATCGCGTGCGCGTGAAATATTAAAACCGCACCGAGGGTTCATAAATCTGAAGGCCGGATGGAACCACATATCTTCCATCTGGCCTCCGTTCTTTCGAGTATCGCGGGTGGGCTCATAAATTCGGGCGACCGTTTTTCGCCGGCGCCAAAAAAGTCCGGAAAACCCCTGATCCGGGAGGCTCCCTTTCCGGAACTTTACAGCTACCCGTGGGAGCGGATAGTCTTACCGGGCAATCTTTCACTGGTCGGCCCTGGAGCGATCGGCAGGCGCGTCTCTAACGACACATCCCTGCCGCCCTTTCGTCTCTCCTGAAAAAGTCGGACAGCTAAATTCGCGAGGAGTAAACCTTCAGTGGCCGTCATTCATCCTTTTCGCGCGCTGCGTCCGCCCGCGGCGCGAGTCGAGCAGGTCGCCAGCGTGCCTTATGATGTGGTTGACACCGCGGAGGCGCGTGCGCTCGCCGCCGACAACCCGCTCAGTTTCCTGCATGTCTCGCGCCCGGAAATCGATCTGCCGGAAGGGACGCACATCTACAGCAATGCGGTTTACGCGAGCGGCGCGGAGAATTTCCGTCGTCTGATAGAGACGTGCCCGCTCGAGTTGGAAGCTGCGCCGAGCCTCTATCTTTATCGTCTGGTGATGGGCGAGCACGAGCAGACGGGCGTCGCGGCCGTCTGCTCCGTCGATGAATATGACGGTGGCCTGATTCGCAAACACGAACGGACGCGGCCCGACAAGGAAGATGATCGCACGCGCCACATCATCGAATTGAGGGCGCAGACCGGGCCGGTGTTTCTGACTTATCGCGCCGACCGGCGCCTCGACGCGCTCGTCTCGGGCGCGACGGCCGCCGGTGAAGAACCGCTCTATGATTTCACGGCCCCCGACGGCATCCGACACACCGTCTGGCGCGTCGCGGCCCCGGCTCCGCTCGTGCGCGCGTTCGGCGAAGTACCGCTGCTCTACATCGCCGATGGGCATCACCGCGCGGCCAGCGCGAGCCGCGCCCGCGCCGCGCTCCGCGAGGGTAATCCGGCGCATACCGGCGAAGAAGAATACAACCGTTTCCTCGCCGTGATCTTCCCCGCGGATCAGATGCAGATACTTCCCTATAACCGCATCGTCCGCGACCTGAATAACCTGTCGGCGGATGAATTTCTCGCCGCGGTTAAGCGGAAGTTTCACGTAACGGAAGGGGCCCGGGCGCAGGGGCCCGGCAAGCGCGGCCACTGGCACATGTACCTGGATGGGCGCTGGTACGGGTTGACGCTCGCTGACGCGTCTTCTGCGGGCGACGCCGCCACAGATGCCGTCGCTTCGCTCGATGTCAGTCTCCTGCAGGACAATGTGCTCGATCCGATTCTCGGCATTAAAGACGTGCGTACGGATAAACGGATCGACTTCGTCGGAGGCGTGCGCGGAACAGCGGAACTGGAACGCCTCGTCGACGAGGGCCGGGCGGCGGTCGCCTTTGCGCTCTATCCGACCACCGTCGAAGAACTCCTGAGAGTCTCCGATGCTGATGAGATCATGCCGCCGAAGTCAACCTGGTTCGAGCCGAAGTTGAGAGATGGTATTCTGATTCATCGCATTTGAACACATACCGGATGGTTGGTTCCTGGACTGCTGACATTCTGCCTCAAGCCGGGACATCCAGCCTCGGAGCAAGATTATGGAAAAGATCGCGGACTTTAAAATCGTGAGGGAGCTTGGACGCGGTGGGATGGGGGTTGTCTATGAAGCGATTGAAGAACCGCTCGGACGGCGCGTGGCGCTCAAGTTGTTACACCCGGAGTGGGCAGCGCGGCAAGATATATCAGCCCGCTTCGTCGACGAAGCGAAGAAGATAGCGAAGCTCTCGCATCCATCTATCATCAAAATTTATCGCATCGGGCAGGCTGATGATTATTACTATCTCGCGCTCGAATATGTAGATGGCTCGCCGTTGGACACGGTTCTTTCGTGTGAACGCCTCTCGATGAGCCAGACAGTATCCATCTTGATGACGCTCGCAGATGCGCTTGGACACGCGCACGATTCGGGCATCGTGCATCGTGACATCAAGCCCGGAAATGTTTTTCTGCGTCAGGACAGAAGCGCCGTGCTCGGCGACTTCGGCATCGCCAAAGACCTCGATCCTAATGCGCATAGTATGACGCGCACCGGGGACGTCATCGGGACGCCGGCGTATATGAGCCCCGAGCAGGCGCAGGCCCAGCCCGTCTCGCCCGCGACCGACGTGTACGCGCTCGGCATCCTCGCCTTCGAGTTGCTGACGGGGCGCGTGCCATTTACAGCAGACACGGCGTTTTCCCTGCTGATGAAACATGTCAATGAGCCGCCTCCGCCGATTATTGATTTAGCGCCCAGCCTCCCGCGCTCGCTCGTTGAGCTGATCAAGCGGATGCTGGAAAAAGATCCGGCGCGGCGACCCCAGAACGGCAAAGAAGTCGCTCGCACGCTGGCTACTATCGAGAAAGAAATTGAGGCCGGAGATAAAACCGAGATCATTCCAACTGAAGGACATCCGCCGCATGAGGGCGGTTCCGCGTTTGAAGAGCTGGAAGTGACGGCGGTCAGCTTCAAACTCGTAGACTTCTCGAAAGACTCATGCCAGAACCTTCTGCCCGCGCGCGTCGCCTTTCTGCTGGAGAGCTGGTACCGACTCGCACGTCAGACAGTGTACGATAACGGAGGTATTATCGACCGCTACGTTGGCGGTAAAGTGACGGCGCTATTTGGCTACCCGCAAAGGCACGCGGATCATGTACAGCGGGCGTTGCGTGCCGCCCAGGCCCTCACTAAAGCGCTCAATTCTTTCAACAAGGCGCATGATTTACAGTTGCGCATGAACGCCTCGATTGCATGCGGCCCGGCGCTGGTCGGCCAGATTGTCGGTGATATTGCGCCGACAAGCGTTCAGGGAATGCTGATGGGCGACATGTCGGTTCTCGTCCGGACAGAGGATTTTAAAGGACCAATCCGGCTCAACCGTGCAGCGTACCGGCGCGTCAGCTCGCTCGCCAAGTTCACGCGTTGCGAAGTAATGCGTGCCAACAGGGTGGTTGAAGCATGGGTGACCGCGCCGGAAGAGGAACAGATGGTAGAGCAGGGGCGCGCCGGTAGCGCCGTGCAATGAGCCCGGGACTGAGAAACCGTTTGAGAAGTCCCGCAGGGACGCGCATGAAATTATGTCTAAAGAGGGAGGTATGGATTAAAGTCCGGAGTCTAAAGTTATGCGCGTGCTAATTGCTGACAAATTCGAGCAGTCCGGGCGCGATGGCCTGGAAGCCGGCGGGTGCGATTATTCTTACCAGCCGGACGTGAAAGACGAATCGCTCGTTGAGGCGATACGGCAGACACAACCGGACGTGCTCGTCGTGCGCTCGACGCGTGTGACGGAAGCGATGATGGATGCGGGCGCGCTCAAATTGATCGTGCGCGCCGGCGCGGGCTACAACACGATTGACGTGGCGGCCGCCTCGGCGCGCGGCGTTTACGTCTCGAATTGTCCGGGCAAGAATTCCATCGCCGTCGCCGAGCTTGCTTTTGCGCTGATGCTCGCGCTCGACCGTCGCATCGCCGATAACGTCATCGCGCTCAGGCGCGGCGAGTGGAACAAAAAAGAGTTTTCCAAAGCGCGCGGCCTCTACGGGCGCACGCTCGGTCTCGTCGGCGTGGGCCAGATCGGCCGGGAGATGATCGCGCGCGCGCGCGGCTTCGGGATGCCGGTCGTCGCGTGGAGCCGGAAGCTGACGCCGGAGAGCGCCGTCGCGCTCGGCGTCGAGCGCCGGGAGAGCCCGACGGAAGGGGCGCGCGCGGCGGATATCGTCAGCGTTCATCTCGCGCTCAACGCGGAGACGCGCGGCCTGATCAACGCAGGATTTTTCAGTGCGATGCGCGAGGGAGGGTATTTCATCAATACCTCGCGCGGCGAGGTGGTGGATCAGGGGGCGCTGGTACGCGCGCTGCGCGAGCGCGGGATTCGCGCCGGGTTGGATGTTTATGCCGCAGAGCCATCGGGGGCCACGGGCGAGTTCAGCGATGAGATCGCGCGCGAAGCTAATCTCTACGGCACCCATCACATCGGCGCTTCCACCGATCAGGCGCAGGA
>JANOGZ010000954.1:0-3944 GCA_031406255.1 Pyrinomonadaceae bacterium
CAGCACGAAGAACCCTCCGACGACGATCGCCCCGAAGATGGCTTTTCCCCACACGCTGGTGATCCCCACGAACTCATGCAGGTCCCTGTTCTTATCGAACACCACCGCGTTGTGATCCCAGGTCTGCCCGGGCCAGAACCAGATCCACCCGGGCCCGCGGATAAAGGTGCCGATGATGATCAGGAGGATCCACGTCAGCCACCCGACGCCGAACATCGCGAGCGCGAACCGCCGCTGCTTGATCGTGTAGTATCCGTTGCCGAGGGGATTCGAATCCACATACGGAAAGACCATCAAACCGATCATGATCAACGACGGCATCACCACGCCCGCGATCCACGGATCAAAATAGACGAGCATCTCCTGCAAACCGAGGAAGTACCACGGCGCTTTCGACGGATTCATCGTCAGATTCGGATTGGCGGGTTCTTCCAGAGGGGCGTTGAGCGTGATCGACCAGACGAAGAGGATCACGGTGACGATCACGGCGGCGAGAAATTCGATCCGAATCAGAAAGGGCCAGACGTGCAGCTCGCGCGCCCAGCCGGGCCGCCACGGCAGCGTTTTGCGATGATGCGTCTTCGCCAGCTGCGGGTCTTTCTCCAGATCGGTGATCAGGCGGTCGTTTTCACGCGCCTGCCTGAGTCCGAGCCACGTAAAGAACGGCACCAGGAAAAGCATCGCCACGATGGGCACGTTATCCGGCGCCGACGTAATTTTCCAGAGTTGATGCCAGTCCATAATAATCCCCAATGATGAATGGGAGAAAGCAGTGGTCGGTGGTCAGTAGTCAGTGGTCAGTGGGCAACCAGTGCTTTTTCTGACCACTGACCACCGGCCACTGTCCACTACTTTTTTATTCATCATTCATCATTTTTTCTTCATTTCCGATTCGAGCACCACGGGAGCCGGCCCGGAGATGCCGCCGTCCTTGCGTATTCGCCAGAAGTGAACGGCCATAAAGATCGAGTGGACGAGCGGGATGCCGATGCAATGCCAGATGTACGAGCGCAACAGCGCGTTGGCATCGACGATCGAGCCGCCGAGCAACCCGAAGCGCACATCATTGAAGGGCGTCATGCCGAGTTGCGCTCCGAAGGGACCTTCACTGCCGAACATCGGTGTGGCGCGCGCCATGTTGGTGCCGACCGTCACCGCCCAGAAGCCGAGCTGATCATCCGGCAGCAGGTAGCCCGTAAACGACAGCAGCAGCGTCAGCACCAGCAGGACGACGCCGACGCACCAGTTGAATTCGCGCGGGCGCTTGTAAGAGCCCGTCAGCACGACGCGAAACATGTGCAGCCACGTCGTGATGATCATCAGGTGCGCCGCCCAGCGGTGCATGTTTCTGAGCAACTTGCCGAACG
Source organism: Pyrinomonadaceae bacterium (assembly GCA_031406255.1). GTDB lineage: Bacteria > Acidobacteriota > Blastocatellia > Pyrinomonadales > Pyrinomonadaceae > JANOGZ01. The sequence goes on from JANOGZ010000954.1 coordinate 1,368, forward strand.
GCACGTCGTGTTCGAGGTAGAGGATGTCGCGAAACGCCTGCACCTTCGTCGGGTGGTAGTAAAACATCAGCAGCACGCCCGTAAAGGTGAGCACGATGAAGAGATAAAACGTGATCCCGCCCATTCCCCACGTGAACCCGTAGCGCACGGCGTCGCGATTGATCTTCGCGGGGTGAAGGTGAAGAAAGACGTTCGAGAGGACGGCGAGCGAGCGATTGCGCGGGTCAGAGCGCTCGTGTGAGACGCGGAAGATCGACTTCCAGAGTTGTGTCTGCTGCGGGTCTTTGTACGCTTTGGCTTCTTCGAGCGCCCTTTCTTTGAGCGCCGTTCCCTCTTCACGCATACGCTCGACGAGGCCGACGGGGCCACCGCTCGCGGCGGGACGCCCTTCCACCTCACCACCGACCTGCTTGACATCTTTCGAATCAGGACGTTCAGGCCCCATACCAGTTTCTCCCGTACGTCTAGGTTTAGTGATTCACCGGCGAGAAGGTCAATCGGCGAGCCGCAGGCGTTTTAAACCTGAATGTAAGCCCCTTCATCATTGAATTGGTTGCGCTCGCCCTTCGGCCATCGGTAAACCTTGCCCGTGTTGACTACGATCTGGCCCTCGGCGTCAAGCTCGACATGAGCACGATCCATCGGCCGCGGCGCGGGCCCTTCGAAGTTGACGCCCTCAAGGTCATAACCGCTGCCATGACACGGACACTTGAACTTGTTTTCGCTCGACTTCCAGTCGGGCGTGCATCCGAGGTGCGTGCAGATGGCGGTGATGACGAAGAGGCGATCAGAGGTTCTAACTACCCAGATGCGATACTGCTGCTGATACTTGGTATCAACCCCGATGCCGTAGTCATTCGGCGCGCCGACGCGGAAAATGCTCGACGGCTCGAAGATCGAGCGCGGCAAAAAGAAGCGCAGGAACATCAGAAAGCTTGTCACGAGGAATCCGGCGATGCTCGCCCACACGATCCGCCGGCGGATTTTATTGATCGGCGGATCGGGCGCGCTCTGCACGACCGCGCCGGCCGCCGGCTTAGCCGCCGGCTTGGCGGCCGCTTTGGGCACGCCCTTGGCGACCGCCTGGGTCGGCGTCGAAGTGGTTTTGGCCGCGCCCTCGGCAACGCGCGCGGCGGGCGGCGTCCCCGCCGGAATTTCCTTCGCTGGTGGGATCTCTTTGACAGGCTTCGGACTGGGCGGCTCCTGGTCCGCCGATGCACTCTCGGTGTGCGTGGTCGGATTTTTTTCGCTATCCACGCCGCGACCTCCGTTCTTAAAATCAGGATTTGCCGCTACTTCATTCGGGACGCACGCCGATCACTTGATTAGCAGATGAAAGCCGATGAGTTCAGTCGGTACAACTCACCGAACAAGAGGCATGCCTCAAGAGCGCTGTGATTCGATTGCTATGCGTGACATGAAGTGCGCCGCACCAGATAAAAGATATAAAATGGCTTGGCTACGGGCATTTATACTCTTTTCAGTGGCTTGTGGCAAGATGTAATTTTTACTATGAAGCTGTCTGAGACGCTCCTCCGCGAACGCGGCGAGCGTCTTCGAGGGCGACTATGCTCAGGCCAGGGAGCACGCAGAATTGACCGCCAAGGCACGCGTCACGCTCTATACACGCCCCGGATGCCATCTGTGCGAGCAGGCCAAAGAGGAGATGCGGAGGGCCGGCTGTGCAGAGTTCTATACCCTTGATGAGATTAATATCGAGACCGATCCGGCGCTTATCGAGCGCTACGGGACGGAAATCCCGGTCGTTCTCATCAACGGTATCAAGGCGTTTAAATACCATCTCAGCGCCGAAGAGTTCCGGCGCAAGCTCAATCGCGCCGGGCGGCTTTAACAGTCACGCCCGGCGCGATCCCGTAAACCTCAAAACACCCTCAGGGATTCCCGAAGCGCGATCTGAATTCGGCAGAACGCAGGAATGCCTTGACCATTTCCGCGCGTTTGACTCTCCCGAGCGCCAGCGCTTCGTCCCTGACATTCTCGCCTTCGCGGCTGAACTCATTGAGCTTGCCGAGCCAGAAGTTGAAGCCAGCGAGGTCGCCGTCCGGCGCATCGTCCGGGTCTCTTCTGAGATAACCGAAATACTGCATCAGGACGAAGGCCGGATTGTACTGACGGTTGTAGACCGCATCGCTTTCGGCCACGCGGCGCAACGCCCGCGCCCGCCCCGCTGTGCCGCCGCTGCCGAACTCGGTGATCGCCGCCTGTCTCTCCGACTCGCTCGGACTCACTTCCGCGTTCGCAAACAACGCGTCGACGAAAGCCGCCGCCGAAGCTGTGTCCGGGTGACGCGACCGGAATTCATCCCGCCCCACCAGTTCCTCGGCAAACGTGCGCTTATTCGCCTCCAACTGCGATTCCCAGTCGCCGACGCCGACGATGATGCCCTCGCTGATCCGTCGCGTATCGCGCAGAAACGGCTCATACCTCGGCATCCGCCCGAAAGACGCGCGCTCAAGGCGGTACACCAGATAGCCCGTGTTCTGGAACTCGATCGAGAGGAAGAAGGCGGCCGAGACGTTCTCGCGTTTTTCGTCGAGACAACGCGCATCCGTGCCG
>JANOGZ010000957.1:0-4147 GCA_031406255.1 Pyrinomonadaceae bacterium
CTGGGCCAGATATTAACCACTCCGCTTCTCGCCTCAACGCACATGCTCGTGCCCGTGGCCGCGTCGCCGCTCGCCCAGGACGGGCTTGATGACCTGATGAGCACCTTCGAGGAGGTGAGAAGCACCAATCCGGATCTGGAACTGCTCGGCATGATCTGTACACTGTTTGACGGTCGCACCTCCGTCTCCGCCGAATCATTCCGCAGTCTCAAGGGTCGCTACGGCGCGAAGGTATTCGAAACAATCATTCATCGCAACGTCAAGCTGGAAGAGTCGCCGGCATTTCATCAGCCCGTGCAGCTCTACGCGCCGGGGTCGCGCGGCGCGTTGCTCTACGCCGAACTAACGGACGAGATATTAAAGCGGCTCGGTGCCCGCAAGAACAAAGGTAAGCTAAAGCTGGCCGTTGAGGAGTCGCGCGCCTGATGGCAGAACCGAAAACAAAACCTCAACGAAGGGTAGCTGGCAAGAGCAAGTTCCGTCTTCCGGAACGACAGCCCCGCGTGGCGGAGACCAATCCGCTCCGCGAGATACTTCAGGAAGCCAAAGCTCAGGAAGAGGCGCTGTTGCAAAGGACAGCGCCTCAGGCTCAAACGACCCCTGCAAAGCAGATTGCAGGGGTGGGGCGCGCTCCCAATGCTGAGGCGCTTGGTACCCCTGCAAAGCAAATTGCAGGGGTGGCCGGGTCTGTCGCTCCCCAACCCTCCACCGCGCCGAGCAAACCCACATTTGCCTCTTTCGCGGACTTTTCTAAACGCTGGGCCCCGATCCTTCGTTCCGGGCAGATGAGCGTTTGCCGGGTCTTATTCGAGATGACCCACGGCGTGGGCCAACTGGAATGCTTCACCTCGATGCCGAAACTGGCGGCGGCAGCGGGGCTCAAAGAGCGCCAGTGCTATAACGTGGTCGCGCAGCTCGAACAACTGGGCTTCATCGATCGGCCTGCGATTTTCAACACCCCGACTAAAAAGGGGACGATCTTCCGACTTTTCCTATCCCCACGGGATCCGCCCGCCGGACCGAACCGCCGCTACCATATAGGGGAAGGGAATTAACACCCCTGCAATCTCTATTGCAGCCCCTGCAAAGTAGATTGCAGGGGTAGGCGATTTCATGAAGACAATATCCGTGCAGATAGGGTGTAACCTATTATTGGACAGGTGCAAGCACCTCCATGCCATCTAAACGATGAATCAATGACAAGTGCAAGCACCTGCGTGTCAGTCTTCGATGTATCTGAGAGGCAATTTATAAGCAACCTCGCGCAGCATCGGTTGTTGATCAGGTGCACTTCTTCTCAACGCATAGAAGCGGATTACTTTGGCATCAATATCTACTTCACACCGAACCAGACGATGGACCCATCTTTCATCCACTGCAAACTGATGCCCAAGGATACTGGCCTCTCCTTTATCGTTGGTTCGTCGGATGTAGATGATTCGTCCGCGCACCTTCTTCTTGGCATCAAACTCCCACTGAGTCGGAAACTCTCGCCTCTCGGGCGCCCCATCGCGTCTGGCTGCACAGCGAATAATCTTTGCTTCGATGTAGCGATCAGACTGCTTGCGCAATCCTTCATGCGACTCATGCTCAAAGCGCGCCCAGACTTTTTCTTGCCATTTCCCGTTAAAGCTTTCTATTGCATTCTGCAATCCGTGTTCGCGCACAGGAGCAAACACCGGAGCTACTCCCAGACCAAGACACATTTTTATCACTCTGCCGATGGTGTCTCGGTGTTGGTGCGGTCCTTGGAATCTATTGTCGTTATCGAACTGCGCGTAATCAGGCAGTCCCCACTTCAGCCAATGCCCAAGCATGGCTTCGATAGCCAGTTCCGTATCATAAATATTGCCCGGCCAGGATTGACACAGACCGCCGTGCAGCGAGACGACGTTCAACACCTCGACCGCTATTCCACCTTTGATGACCAATCCCTCGACGAAATCAAACTCATCTATCTCAGCAAGTCTTCCGGCCACATCTGGCAAGTACCAACCAGGCGGGGGAGGCCGACGGCGTACTCGCCGACGGTAATCAAGCGCGCCTGCGCGCTCAAGGATATAGCCAATCGTGCGCAACGCAGGAATCCGTTCTTCGCCAAGCCTTTCCATTTCGCGTCGGATGGCCGCCGCGCCAAACTCTCCGAGCGGGCTTTCGTCGCGCAACTGTGTGCGCAGTGTTATCACTTTTCGCTCCACTTCAATACTTACGCGATTGGCGACCCGTTGAGGCGCACTAGACAGATCACTGAAACAGGTGCGGTCAAGGCGTTTGCCTTTCGCTCTCTCAACCCACCGCGCAACCGTGGGGCGAGAAACACGAAACTTGCGGGCGACTTCTCTAACAGAGTGGCCGCGCCGAAGCATGGCAACCATTTCACGTCGCCGTTTTTCGTCATTACTTTTTTGCTCATTCTAACTCGCCTCCATTACCGGTTTTCTATTAGTCTACTGGCATGGAGGTGCTTGCACTTAAGTGGCACGGAGGTGCTTGCACTTGTCCGATTATTCGTAAGCCATCAGCGGTCAGCCGGTCATCTGTGGTGCCGATCTTTCATGGTGCGCGTGCCGGGAAGCGCCCCGGGCGCAGAGGCGCGCGCTTCTTTATGTTAGCTGATAGCTGACTGCTAACTGCTGAACGCTTACAAAGAAACAAACGCTTCCGGCGCGCGCCTCTTCATGCGCTCTTTGCCGAACGCCGGAGGGCCACGCCCGTCCACAGCGCTCCCAGCAGATCAACCACTCCAAAGAGGATGAGCACGGGCGGCGCGAAGCCGAGCGCCACAAACGCGGCGAAGAAACCGATCACGGTCGCCCGCGCATAAACGGTGTACCGGAAAAACCCGGTCAGCTCCCGGCGCGCCATCTGGATGTAGTAAAACGCCAGAATCAACATCAGCATGGCGATGACACGAATCCACACTTCGTTTGTCGGCGAAAATCCGAAGACGCCTAACAAGAGATTAGGCGCGAACAGAAAGCCGACACCCAGAACAGCCAGATAAGCCCCGAAGATTAGGATTGACTTGGCAGCGCTGCTCATCTCGCGCCTCCCTGTAAAGAATCGTCCGGACGTATGAGTCGATATCGCTTCAGACAGCTTCGGCCAAACGCTTGGCCAGCGCGGAATACACTTGTGGCAGCGGCTCGAACCCCGCGTAGGCCCCGATCGCCCGACCGATCACCCGCAGGCGCTCGGCGAAGGTCGGCAAGCGCGCCTGACAATCGAGCAGCGGCAGCTCATCTTCGGCGGGCGCGGCGCCTTCGCCGATAAATTCGAGCGAGAGGCTGATGCGCGGCTGCGGTGCGCCGTGGTGGCGGCAGGTTGATCCCCAGTGGATCACGTCGTGCTCCCAGCAGAGCGCCGAACCGGCGCGCACCGGCAGAGCGCGCACGCCCTGCAGCAGTTCGAGCAGCGCCGGCATCCCGACGGGCTCGATCCGATCGAAAGAAGCTGTCACGCCTCTCGGTGTCAGGTCTTTCGGGATCAGATACATGCAGCCGTTATCGAGCGTCGCCTCACTGAGCGCGAACCAGACGCTCAAGCGGTGCGCTCGATCGTAGCTATCGATGTGCGGCGGCCAGCCGTGCGCCCCCTCGTGTGGCTCCACATAGTGAAGCCAGATGTGCGGGAGCTGTTTGTATCCGTGGCCGAGCGCCCCTCTGAGCAGGCGCGTGAGAGGCGGCAGCCGCGCCACGGACCAGAATTCGTCATAGACATAGGCGAAGACTGGGGGCCAGCCTTCTCTCCTCAGCTTCTCGACGCATGTCAGCATGCGTCCCATGACCGGGGCGGAGATGATCGCATCGATCTGGAAATAACCTTCTCTCTTCAGCCGGTCGAGCAGCTCTCTCTCGCTCGGCGTATCACCTGGCGTCCGCTCGCCGGAGTCGGGCGAGGAGACCGCGTCCACGACTGCCGAGGGCGATGGGCTCAGCCCTTCCCAGTAGGACGCGGACAATGCCTTCTGAAGCTGCGTCGATACCTCGCTTTCGCGGAGGTCAGACGGAGCCGGCGAGCTTATGTGCTGCGCTTCAACTTCCATGGTTTCATCTGCCGAGGCGCTTGATGCGACCATCCGTCCGGGGCGCGATCTCTTTCGCCGCCGCGATGGCGTCCATCAAAACGGTGGCCTCGACCGGCCCCT
>JANOGZ010000980.1:0-1116 GCA_031406255.1 Pyrinomonadaceae bacterium
TTTCTCTTTTGATCATGTCCTGAAGCCCCGCTCAGAAGCAAAACCCTCTACCTGCCTCAGGAGCAATTCTCCAATCCTCCGTCCCCTCGCCGCAGGCACAATAGCCATGCCCCGAACGTATAATGATTCCCCTTTCGGGACCACCGATACTGTACCGACAATGGCATCGTTATCTAAGACGACCCAGACCGGGCCTTCTTCGATACGATTCTGTACCTGAGCGCTCACGGGGGTGGTGGCGGCGAATCCCTCTTGCGTATAGAGGGATTCATATTCTATGAACGCTTCATGTAGAACCGACGCAATGCATGGCGCATCTTCCGGGACAGCCAATCGTATTCGGACACTTGATATGTCCTGTTCCATCTTCATTCGCGCTCTGTAACACACTCTGTTCCATCCCACGTAAGCCGTCTAACGCCCGGGTTAAGCCGCCCGCTCACTCAACGCGCATGAGAGACTTGCTACTGCGGGTCGGCTTCAACCCGCTGTTAGACGGCAGCGCACGCGTAAGCCGCGAGCGCACGCCTGTTAGAATTTAGTCTCGCGCTTCCACTCAGCAGTAGCCGTGTCGAGCAGAGTCTTACCACGCAACTTGCGCCAGATTCAATGGCGCGCGCGGCGCCGTAGAATGGCACGCAGTCTTGCATGAAGCTTTCGACGCACCGCGCGACGTATAACGCCGGAATTGAGCGGCGCGCACTAATCACCGAATTTAAAGAACCTGCTTGATGCGCGTCCGCTCCAATGACTTGTTAGATGGGCACATCTTTTGATCGTTCTCTGTAACCATGCCAGCTCTCTTTTGATTCAAGATCAACGAGATTGACCTTTCCTATCACTCAACGTTCAGAGTAACACGGCGCTACAACTTTCATTCCCACGCCCTCGCCAAAGCATCATCATTGGATGTGCCACAGGGACATAATGCGACAGTGACCCATCTATTCAATCTCTCAACTCACGAGCGCATCTAACGCCCGGCATCACCCGCCGCGCATTCAACCTCGAAATCATCCAAGCTAACGATGAGAGGCACGCTAATTCGCGGTCGGGTGCATGCCGTTATAGGTGGACGCAGCTCAGTTCTCTCTGTTTTGGACTTCGGCTCTGCCG